>CALLHT010000195.1 GCA_938009335.1 uncultured Rhizobiaceae group bacterium | reverse complement strand
TATCCCGGCGATTGAGCAATTGGTGAGTGATGGCTCGACGCTGATCATCACCGTTGATTGCGGAGCGACCAGTTTCGAAGCGCTTGCCCGTGCCAAAGAATTGGGCGCAGATGTGGTCGTGCTGGACCATCACCAGATGGGTACGGAAATGCCGGAATGCGTGGCATTGGTCAATCCCAACCGACAGGATGATTTGTCGGGTCTGGGGCATCTATGTGCGGCGGGCGTCGTGTTCATGACGCTTGTCTCCGTCATGCGCACTTTGCGCGAAGACGGTACGTACTCCAATGGCCAAACATCGCCGGATTTGTTGCAGTGGCTTGATCTTGTAGCGCTTGCAACGGTGTGCGATGTGGTGCCGCTCAAGGGGTTGAACCGCGCCTTTGTGGTAACTGGCCTGCAAGTAATGGCGAAGCAACAAAATGCAGGATTGAAAGCGCTGATGCGGGCTGGGCGATTAGATGGTGCGCCGAAACCTTACCACTTGGGATTTGTGCTCGGGCCGCGCATCAATGCGGGCGGGCGCATTGGCGATGCCGCGCTTGGTTCGCGACTTCTCACCACAGAAGATGAAGGCACCGCGGCAGATATTGCTGAACAACTCAATGCTCTAAATGAAGAACGCCAACGTGCCGAAGCAGTGATGTTAGATGAAGCGGTGAGTGAAGCAGAGCGAGAGCATAAAGATGGCGACGGTCCAGCCGTGATTGTGACCGCAAGTCAGGAATGGCATCCCGGCATTGTCGGCCTCTTGGCATCACGTTTGAAAGAACGGTTCCGTCGTCCCGCATTTGCGATTGCCTTTGATCGCCATGGCAAGGGGGCAGGTTCCGGCCGTTCGATCAGCGGCATTGATCTGGGGGCTGCAGTGCGTGCTGCGGTCGACGACGGACTTCTGGTGAAAGGCGGTGGGCACGCCATGGCTGCCGGCCTGACCGTGGAGAAAGAAAAGCTCGGAGACTTGCGAGGCTTCATGGAAGAACGGCTAGCCCAGCAGGTTGCAGAAGTTTCCGCCGCACAACGTATCAAAATTGATGGCGCCCTCACTGCGCGCAGTGTGGCGCTTGATCTGATTGATACGCTGGAGAAGGCCGGACCGTTCGGTCAAGGTCACCCGCAGCCCGTATTTGCTTTTCCGGCGCATCAGATCCGGTATCCGAAAATTGTCGGCAAGGATCATATCTCGTTTAGTGCTTGCGCCAGCGATGGCGCGCAACTTCGCGCGATTGCCTTCCGCGCAGCAGAAACGCCAATGGGCGATGCAATTCTGAACGCGCAAGGGAGTGCTATTCATTTGGTCGGAACGCTAAACGCAGACTTCTGGCAGGGAACCCGCCGTGTGCAACTACGGGTGCTGGACGCGGCGAGGGTTTAGCGGAGAAGGGCTAGGTCTGCTTCGAGCCCATTTTTACATCGGTCCACCTTGGCTCTTCGCAACTGCAATATTGAAGCCCTGCAATCTTGCTTGTTGCAGCGCATCTAAAAGCAGACCTTGATCCAGAATTTTCAAGAATCTGAAGACAAATGTTGGAGTCGCGGATGAATTGCAATACTTCGCACAATTGTGCGTTGCAAAATTACTCAGTCTGCTGATTATCACTGTTCGTTTTTGACTTAACGACGGATTCTGCATCAACTTTCAATAACAATAAATCATCACCCTCAGAAGCCGCTGGTTTCTTTACATTCAGGGCCGGTTTTAACGCAGATTTCTCTTCAAATCGAATCATTTCGTATCCTTGGCGATAGACAGGAACCGATTGGTCAACTGGAAACCTGATCAAGTTTCGACATGTTTTCGCTAACGCTACCGCGAACTTCGAATGTGCGTTGTCCTGCAAGTTCGATGGTCGTCGTGTCGCTTGTTGATCCATAGCTGACCATTATAATTTGACTGGAATTTATGAAGACACTCCTATCAGATGATGTTTTTTGAAATTCGCAATAGATTGACATATGATTCTCCCTACTGACTAACCGTATGCCTTTTGAAGAGAATAGATAGCGGTGTTTCTTATTTTTTGCAGCTAGGCTGGAAAAACCATCCCTGATGGCTAAGGTTTGAGGGCAACCGGTATTAGTAAAAATTCTTTTGCCTTGGGTGTGCAACCGACTGTTCAGAAGAAACGGGGCCGAATGTATTAGTCAGTAGGGACGAGCACACTCAATTCGCTGCGATGTGTGGGAGATGACGGTTTATGTGCGCAAAATTCGTTCATCGATGATGCGCCATTAAACACATTGGGTTTCGTGAACCTTGAAACAACCAACGACCGGTTTCAGGAAGTTTGTTGCAACGCATCTAGGATGGCATCGGCGAACGCTAAGATTCACTTCCATAAATTGCTGCACTTGCTCACGGCAAAAAAGTCCGCACTCCCGCCTTCCCCCAATCCACCAAATTTGACAAACCTCTGAACTCGGTTTTTACTTTCAATTCTTGGAGGAGAGTAAGATGTGTCATATTTTTGCGGGTCAGGCGCCTGAGCGATACATGGGTGAAACACGTTCAGTCAGGCTCGGTGGTCATGTGACCAGTGTCAGACTGGAGAAGGCCTACTGGAATATTCTGGAAGAAGTTTCCAGTGCGCAAGGCATGAAACTGGGAAAATTCCTGACGACACTGCATGACGAGGTATTGGATCTACAGGGAGAAGTTCAGAACTTCACATCCCTGCTGCGCTGTGCCTGTTTGACCTATATCGAAGAGGTGAAGGGCGATGATGCCCGCGTTGAAGCCTTGAAAGTTGAGGCCACCGCTGCTGCTTGATGTATGGTACCAAAGGCCAATTCGTCTGACCGGTTTGTAGTAAACACTTACTACCCGCGATAAAAAATCCGGCCCTATACTCCTCCTGTGAACTAGAGAGGAGTTTGGCTTGGCTAAAGCAGTACACACAATGATCCGCGTTCTGAATGAAGAACGCTCGGTCAATTTTTATCAAGAAGCATTTTCACTGAACGTCGACACAAGGCTCGACTTTGACAGTTTCACGCTCGTTTACATGCGCAATAAGGAAGCTGATTTTGAAGTCGAACTGACGATCAACAAAGATCAGGACGTGCCTTATGATCTCGGTACTGGCTACGGCCATCTTGCGGTTGTGGTCGAGGACCTTGAAAGCGAGCATGCGCGTTTTGAGGCAGCTGGCTTTGAACCCCGAAAAATTGTTGAGTTTGAGCGTGATGGCGCGCTCCTCGCAAAATTCTTTTTCGTGAAAGACCCGGATGGATACGAGATCGAGGTCATGCAACGCCATGGCCGTTACCAATGATGAATAAGAGAGCAAGCTTGGAGGAAAAGATGAGTAAAGAAACATCATGCCGCAGCCTGACACGGCGGCAATTATTGGCAGGCAGTGCCTCGGTAGGTGCGGCCTTTGTAGTGGGGGCGGGGTTCGTTGCGAACCCGAGCGTCAGCTGGGCGCTGGAGGTGCAGCACCTGAAACCGGACACAATGGCAACACTCATTCAGATGGCACGCGATATCTATCCGCATGATCATGTGGGGGATGAGTTCTACGCAGCAGCCGTGAAAGGCTACGACACTGCCGAGAACAAAGACATGGTGGAAGCTGGAATTGCGGCACTCAATGCAGCGGCAGCCGGTGCAGGTCATTCCAGTTATGTGGGTGCGGGATGGGAACGCGACCGTGTCGACATTCTGCGCGGCATGGAGAACAGCAGCTTCTTCCAAACGGTACGCGGTGGCCTTGTTACCGGGCTCTACAATCAAAAGGCCGTTTGGCCGCTCTTTGGATATGAGGGCGAAAGCTTCTCCAAGGGTGGCTACCTGGAACGCGGCTTTGACGACATTAACTGGATTTGAGGGAGACACGAACATGACTGCACCATTTGACAAAAATGACGACAGCGTTGTCGTGGTAATCGGCACCGGCGCCGGTGGTGGCGTTCTCGCCAACGAACTCGCGCAGAAAGGTGTTAGCGTAGTGGCGCTGGAAGCAGGTGGACGTCACCTGCCACAAGACTTCATCAATGATGAGTGGGACAGCTTCGGGCAACTTGCCTGGGTTGATGCGCGCACCACATCGGGCGATTGGCGCGTGGCAAAAGACTTTGCGGGACTTCCAGCATGGATTGTAAAATCCGTGGGCGGTACTACCCAGCACTGGGCTGGCGCATCCTTGCGTTTTCAGGAACATGAATGGAAAGCTGCCAGCACGTACGGAAACGTGCAGGGAGCGAGCCTGCTCGATTGGCCGATTGATGCAGCGGAAATGGACCCATGGTACACCAAGGCGGAAGACAAACTTCTGGTCACCCGAACGGGGAACCGACCAGGCCTTCCCGGCAACAACAACTACAAAGTGTTTGAAGCCGGAGCGAAAAAGCTTGGCTATAAGGATGTGCATACAGGACGTATGGCGATTGCTTCCGACAATGAGCGCTCCCGAACCATGTGCCAGCAGACAGGGTTTTGTTTTCAGGGGTGTAAATGGGGTGCAAAATGGTCCGCCGGATATAATGATATTCCCGAAGGTGAGGCGACCGGCAATTTGGAGGTTCGCGAGAAGTCACACGTTGCCAGAATTTTGCACAATGCGGAAGGTAAGGTCACGGGCGTTGAATATTTTGATGCCGAAGGCAATCTGCAAATGCAGAAAGCACGTGTGGTTTGCGTCGCGGGCAATTCGTTCGAAAGCCCGAGAATGTTGCTTAATTCCGCGTCGAACATGTTCCCCGATGGTCTGGCGAATTCGTCTGGGCAGGTGGGCCGCAATTATATGCGTCACATGACGGGCTCAGTCTATGCGGTCTTCGACAAGCCCGTGAAGATGTGGCGCGGCACGACCATGGCCGGCATTATCACCGATGAATCGCGCCATGATCCATCGCGTGGGTTTGTGGGTGGTTATGAGCTTGAAACGCTAGCCCTTGGCCTACCATTCATGGCTGCATTCCTTGATCCGGGTGGATGGGGCCGTGAGTTTACCACTGCTCTGGATAGCTATGAAAACATGGCCGGCATGTGGATCGTGGGCGAAGACATGCCACAGGAAACCAACCGCGTAACACTGAACCATGACGTGAAAGACCAGCATGGTCTGCCGGTGGTGAATGTGCATTTTGATGATCACCCGAATGATATCGCCATGCGCAATCATGCCTATAAGCAGGGCGCCGCGGTCTATGACGCGGTAGGCGCAACACGCACCTTCCCGACGCCGCCTTACCCATCAACGCACAATCTTGGCACAAACCGCATGTCGGAAAACCCAAGAGATGGTGTGGTGAACAAATGGGGCCGCACGCATGACATCAGCAATCTCTATATTTCTGATGGCAGCGTGTTCACCACGGGTGCCGCGGAAAACCCGACTTTGACAATCGTGGCTCTTGCCATCCGTCAGGCGGATCATCTGGC
>CALLHT010000194.1 GCA_938009335.1 uncultured Rhizobiaceae group bacterium | reverse complement strand
CGGCCGGGCGAAGAAGCCAATAGCCGGCGCATGGAAGCGCACGCGGAACGGGTAAATACCCTCGCCAAAAGAACACTCAAGCTGATTGCACTTCGCAAGAAAACACGCGCAGAGCGTAAAATCGTAGTTCCGATTTTTAACTTCCCGCCAAACGCAGGAAATACAGGAACAGCGGCATTCCTTTCTGTATTCGAAAGCCTGTTTGAAACGCTAAAAACATTGAAAGCGGAAGGCTATTCCGTCGATCTTCCGAAAGATGTTGAAGACCTTCGCGAGCAGGTAACAATTGGTAACGCTGCCACTCACGGCGCGATTGCCAATGTGCATGATTTTGTTTCAGCCGAAGATCATATTCAATCCGAGCCGCATCTTGCGGAAATCGAAGCACAATGGGGACCAGCGCCTGGCCGCGAGAACACCAATGGCGGACAACTCTTCATTATGGGCGCTCAGTTTGGAAATGTTCTGATCGCAGTGCAACCGGGCTTTGGCTACGAAGGCGATCCCATGCGCCTCCTGTTTGAACAGGGCTTTGCGCCAACGCACTCATTTGCAGCCTTCTACCGATATATCAAAGAGACTTGGCAAGCGGATGCAGCGCTTCATTTTGGCACTCATGGCGCACTGGAATTCATGCCGGGCAAACAAGTTGGTATGTCAGGCGCGTGCTGGCCGGATCGTTTGATTGGTGATCTGCCGAACTTTTATCTCTATGCAGCAAACAACCCGTCAGAAGCAACAATTGCGAAACGACGCTCTGCCGCAACGCTCGTTTCTTATCTAACGCCGCCGCTAGCCCATGCCGGACTTTACAAAGGGTTAAGTGAGCTTAAAGCAACGCTGGATCGGTATCGCGCATCATCAAGCGACCACACGCGCGAACGTGCGGAGCTGGAAGACCTCATTCAAATACAAGCTGAACAACTTGATCTTGTCGATGCTGCCAGCGAAACCAACAAACCGGACTTCGTTGAAACCCTTATCCAACGCGTTTTGGAAACTGAGTATGCACTCATTCCCGATGGACTACATATCTTAGGCAAAGGCATGTCAGAACATGACCGCGCTATGCTGATCGGACTCGTTGCGAAAGGTAATGAAGCCATAAGGCTGGATGCGGAAACAATTGCTTCGATTGCTGCTGGCAAAACTGTCTCAGCCTCTTCAAAAGAACAACAGGAATGGATCCAGCATCTCTATGACATCAATTCGAACCTCACAACAAACCAGGAGCTAGAGGGTGTAATCCATGCGCTTGATGGCCGATTTGTTTCGCCGTCCGCTTCGGGTGATCTCGTTCGCACTCCAGACATTTTGCCTACCGGACGGAATATTCATGGCTTCGATCCGTTTCGTATCCCAAGTCAGTTTGCGGTGCGCGATGGAGCGATACAAGCCGCACGTGTTCTTGAAAAACATCTGGAAACCGACAATGCCCTGCCTGAAACCATCGCAATGGTTCTGTGGGGTACGGATAATCTTAAATCAGAAGGCGGCCCGATTGCACAAGCGTTGGCACTGATGGGCGCAAGACCTCGTCATGATTCCTATGGCCGTGTTGCAGGTGCTGAACTTATCCCACTGGAAGAGCTCAAGCGCCCGCGAATTGATGTGGTCATGACCCTGTCCGGCATTTTCCGCGATCTCCTGCCGCTACAATCTAAGATGCTGGCTGAGGCGAGTTTTCTTGCAGCCACTGCTGATGAACCGGTTGAGCAAAACTTCATCCGCAAGCACGCACTTGCCTATGCTGAAAGCGAGAACTGCAACATGGAAGAAGCCGCATTGCGGGTCTTCTCCAATGCCGATGGTGCTTACGGATCAAATGTAAACTACCTGATTTCCTCATCTGCCTGGAGCGCGGATGATGAGATTGCCGACACCTATACAACACGAAAGTGCTTTGCCATTTCCAAAGAAGGCAAGACACAAAAGCAGTCAGAACTGCTCGACAAAGTGTTGGGCAATGTTGATATGGCCTATCAGAACCTGGACTCGGTTGAACTCGGCATCACTACTATCGACCATTATTTCGATACGCTTGGCGGCATCTCAAAAGCTGTTAAGAAAGTCAAAGGGACCGAGATTTCCGTTTATATCTCGGATCAAACTCAAGGTGAGGGAAAAGTCCGCTCGCTGGGTGAGCAGGTAAACCTCGAGACACGCACACGTTCTTTAAACCCAAAATGGTTCGAAGGCATGCTGAAACATGGCTCTGAAGGCGTTCGCCAGATCGAGGCCCAGGTGACAAACACAATGGGGTGGTCTGCCACCACAGGCCAGGTTTCGCCTTGGGTCTATCAGCGTTTAAGCGAAGTTTATGTGTTGGATGAAGCCATGCGCCGGCGCTTGGCCGACCTTAACCCACATGCCTCGTCACGCATGGTCAATCGTCTACTTGAAGCAAGCCAGCGCGATTTCTGGGAGCCGGATGCTGACACACTCAATGCATTACAGAACGCAAGCGAAGAACTTGAAGACCGGTTGGAAGGCATTCTACCCGGGGAGGAGAATTTATGAACCTCGTAGGACCAAACTCACATTTCAAAGATAAGAAACGTCCATTGCCCAAGGGGCTGGATGGTGAAGGATCTTTGCAAGTTCAATTGGATCCGGAAATGGATATTGGACAGGCGAAGGTCTTTGCCATCTACGGTAAGGGCGGCATTGGCAAGTCAACAACCTCGTCAAACCTGTCGGCAGCTTTTTCAAAACTTGGGAAACGGGTTTTGCAAATCGGTTGTGATCCGAAACATGATTCCACCTTCACGCTGACCAAGAGCTTGGTGCCGACTGTGATCGACGCTCTTGAGCAGGTGAATTTTCACTCAGAAGAATTGCGCACAGAAGACTTTGTCTATGAAGGCTACAATGGTGTGATGTGTGTGGAAGCTGGAGGCCCTCCGGCAGGTACAGGATGTGGAGGCTATGTTGTCGGCCAAACCGTTAAACTACTGAAAGAGCATCATCTTCTGGATGACTCTGACGTGGTGATTTTTGATGTTCTGGGCGATGTGGTGTGTGGTGGATTTGCTTCACCCCTACAGCATGCTGAAAAAGCATTAGTCGTTACTGCAAATGATTTTGACTCCATTTTCGCCATGAACCGCATCATTGCTGCGATTGGTGCAAAATCTAAGAATTATGAAGTTCGCGTTGGCGGCGTCATCGCAAACAGATCAAAAGCAACGGATGAGATTGACCGTTTCAACAAAACTGTCGGGATGGACAAAGTTGCCCACTTCCCAGACCTTGATGTGATCCGCAGGTCGCGGCTCAAGAAGTCCACGCTTTTTGAAATGGAAGATTCTCCTGAACTGACCGCAGTTCAGAATGAGTATTTACGCCTCGCGGAAACCCTATGGGAAGGACGCGATCCCTTTGTACCAACCCCGATGAAAGACCGGGAAATCTTTGATTTCCTCGGGTTCGACTAGGAGAATAGCGTGGCTGAAGTATCCTACGAAACCCGCAGAAGCGAACTTAAAACATACTTTGACCGGACGGCCAAAGACAATTGGGTTGCGTTGACATCTAACTCTCCGGTTTCTCGCATTCGCGAAACTGTTCGTGCCGGGCGTCAGGAGATGCGCGAAACGCTTCTTGGTTGGTTGCCGGATGATTTGCAGGGTGCACGTATTCTGGACGCAGGATGCGGAACCGGAATGCTCTCGATTGAGGCTGCGCGCCGAGGTGCAGACGTGGTTGCTATCGATATTTCACCAGAACTGGTTGCTGAAGCAGCTGATCGTTTGCCCGCTGATATCAACAAACAAACAATCACGTTTCATGCAGGCGACATGTCAGATCCATCGTTCGGTTCGTTTGATTATGTGGTGGCAATGGATTCACTCATTCATTATCCGCTTGCGAGCATTACTCAGTTACTGGAAGGGTTTGCACCAAGAACCCGCGAAGGGGTATTGTTTACATTTGCGCCAAAAACCCCTGCCCTTACGGTTATGAAAGCTATCGGGAAACTCTTCCCGCGCAATGATCGTTCGCCAGCCATTGAACCTGTTTCAGAGCAAGCCTTGATTTCTTCGATCAATGCGAGCCTCACCCACAATTTCGGCTACCGGGTTAACCGCACCAAGTTTGTATCGACCAAGTTCTACAAAAGCCAAGCCTTGGAGTTGATCAACTCATGACCAAACGTGCAATGACAGCGGTGGACTTTTGGAGGAGCGTCGGCACACGCTTCCTACCGTTTGCTGATGCCGCATCAGAAGAACTTCCTCTGGGAAGACTTCTGCGCCTGTCATTGTTCCAGTTTTCCGTTGGCATGGCTGCAGTATTGCTCACTGGCACACTCAACCGAGTCATGATTTTGGAGATTGGTGTTCCTGCGTCACTCGTCGCAGTAATGGTTGCATTGCCGTTTCTTTTCGCACCTGCCCGAGCACTTATCGGTTACCGCTCGGACACATATAAATCCTTATTGGGCTGGAGAAGGGTCCCGTTCATCTGGTTTGGCACGTTAACGCAATTCGGGGGTCTGGCAATTATGCCGTTTGCGTTGCTGCTTCTTCATTCCCAGATACTGGGACCATGGTGGATGGGGCCCGTTTCCGCTGCTGTCGCATTTATGGTGACAGGCATTGGCATTCATATGGTGCAGACTGCAGGCTTAGCTCTGGCAACCGACATTGCGCCCGATGAAACCCGGCCCCGTGTGGTTGCCTTGGTCTACACCATGCTGCTGGTGGGTATGTTTGTGAGCGCAATCGTGTTCAGTTACTTCCTTGCGGATTTCTCTCCTAAGCGCCTTATCCAAGTCGTTCAGGGTGCTGCCGCAGCGACCATGATCTTGAATGTGATTGCCCTTTGGAAACAAGAACCGCGCAGACCATCCGAGACGGCACCGGATATCGAACGCCCAACGTTCAATGAAGCATGGGCGACTTTCCGTGAAGACCGGCGCAGCCTGCGCTTGCTGGTTGCTGTTGGCCTCGGAACGCTGGGCTTTTCTATGCAAGATGTATTGCTGGAGCCCTATGGCGGCGAGATACTCGGCCTTTCTGTCAGCCAAACAACATTGCTCAATGCAGTTTTTGCAGCCGGAACCATGGGCGGCTTTATGGTAGCAGCGCGTTTTCTCGGCAAAGGAATGGACCCACACCGCTTGGCAGCCTACGGCACACTGATTGGTGTAATTGCATTCTCAGCGGTAATTTTCTCAGCGCCTTTCCAATCAGCACTGCTCTTCAGAATTGGCACTGCACTCATTGGCATGGGTGGTGGCATGTTTGCCGTTGGCACGCTTACCGCATGCATGGATTTGGCGGAAAACGCTGGCTCTGGTCTGGCGCTTGGGGCTTGGGGCGCGGTGCAAGCGTGTGGCATCGGCATCGGCTTGGCAAGTGGTGGCATTATCCGCGATCTAGGCGGTCAGGTTGCTGCGTCCGGCTCGTTAGGGCCAGCGTTTGCAGATCACGCGCTTGGCTATTCAATCGTTTATCATCTTGAGATCGGCTTCTTATTTGCCGCTCTTATTGCAATCGGTCCCATTGTCCGGAGGGCATCGGACAAAGGCGACCAAAACTCAACCCCACCTAAAAAGGGAATTGGACTGGCCGAATTACCCGGCTGATCAAACTTGGAGAAAAACCATGGTAGAAATTGTTGGAAACCTCGACGTTGCCCAGGTCGTGCTATATGCATTCTGGCTCTTTTTTGCGGGCCTGATCTGGTATCTGCAATCTGAAAGCCGCCGGGAAGGCTATCCTTTGGAAAGCGATGTGAAGGGCGAATATAATCACGACCCATTCATCTCTCTTCCTTCACCAAAAACATTCATCTTGCCACACGGTAAGGGCACGAAAACCTATCCTAACCCCGAAAATCGCGACACGCGTCCGATAGCAGCCGAACGCACAAGTGCTGTTGCGGGCTCACCTTTGGTGCCTACCGGCAATCCATTGAAAGACGGTGTGGGGCCAGCCGCATGGGCAGAACGTCCAGACTATCCTGACCTTGATCCCCATGGTCATCCGGCAATTAAACCGATGAGTGTAGCAAAAGACTTCAGCATCGCTGCGATGGATACAGACCCGCATGGTCTCAATATCATTGCAGCAGACGGTCAAATTGCTGGTGAAGTGACAGACGTTTGGGTTGATACAATGGAATCAGTCATTCGTTACTATCAGGTCACATCAGGACGTCGGTCTTTCCTGGTTCCACAACATTTCGCGTTACTGCGCAACAAACTACGCGGCAGCGGAAAAGAGTTTTATGTTCATGCTCTGATTTCGGAGCAGTTTAAGGACATTCCGAAGCCTGCGTCTGATAACCAGATCACCATGCTGGAAGAGGAAAAAATCCAAGCCTACTTTGGTGGCGGCATGTTGTATGCAACGCCTGATCGTCAGGAGCCTCTGCTGTGAGCCACGACGATTTTGCAACCGAACCCGTTCCAGGCCTTCCGGCACATCTGCCGGAAGGGGAACATCTTGTGTGGCAAGGCGCGCCTGACGCGCGTGCTTTCGCCCGTTCGGTTTTGCATGAACGAAAAATTCTCGCCTATTTTGGCATTGTCGCGGTCTGGAAATTTGCCACTGCGATGTATGACGGGGGCACTGCAATGCAGGGCCTGATCAGTGCTTCATTTATGGCGATTGCCGCGCTCATCGTTTTTGCGATGATCCGCTGGTATGCGCGGACCGTTCATAAAACATCCGTGTATTCGATCACCAACAAAAGAGTAGTTATGCGCTTTGGCATCGCGCTCCCGGTGACCTTCAACTATCCATTTGCCCAGGTGATCGGCGCTAATGTGCAAGAGACATTTGCAGAAAACGGCAATCTTACGCTTGAGTTAAAAGAACATTCGAAACTGTCTTGGGCAATCCTTTGGCCACATGCACGGCCTTGGAAAGTAACAAAGCCAGAACCGGCAATGCGGTCAGTTCGAAATATTTCACATGTCGCAAAAATTCTGAGTGAGCAGCTTCATGCTTTCTATGAAAAACCGATTGAAGCAGAAGCGCCATCAACCTCACCAACCAAACAGACATCTGTAAAAGGTGGGCGTCTGACCGCAGCACCTGCATCTCCAGAGGGCCGTATTTAGAGCAACATCATGAGCAAAAACCCGACACAGGAAATCACAGGCATTCACAAACTCCCGCTTTATGGAGCGTTGGCAGTGGTGGTTCTCGCCTTATTGCTGGTTGTCGGTTCTGTTCTGTCAAACGGTCCGGTATCCGGAAATGCACAGGCAACCGTCGAGGAACGCTCACTGTATATTCTCGACGAAGAAAACGGCGAGCTGGCGGTTTATGACGCCAGAACCAAAGAAAGTCTGGGCCGTTTCACCAAGGGTGAAGGCGCTTTTGTGCGGATTTCCATGCGCAGCCTTGTTCGCATGCGCACGCTCAAGGAAGTTGATCTCAACCTGCCATTCAAACTGGTGAAGTCCGAGAACGGCGATCTGCGGATCACTGATCCCGCCAGCGGCGAGAACATTCGCGTTAATGCTTTCGGGCCAATTGCCATTGAAAGTTTTGCAAAATTTCTACCTAGCAATCATTCGGAAGAGGGAGCCAAAGGATGATCAAACAACTACTAAATCTTAACCGGACAGAAGACGTCGATTGCACAGTCGAAATCGTCAACAAATTCGAAAGCTTTGAAGCGCATGTCCGCTTCAATGACGGCACAACCGTGAACCCGGGAGACGAAGTTCTGGTTCACGGCAAACCGATTGAGGTGCCTTATGGCGAGCATCAGACCTTTGATCGTAAGGCAACCATCAAACGCGCCGGTCCGATTGAACGGCTTTGGACGAGAATGACGGGTGATTTTGAATTCATGGAACTCTGCGAGTTCAGCTTTTCGGAGGAAAGACTATGAACGCTCATGCAGGAACATTAGGCAATGCGCGTCCTGTTGATCTGGAGACGCAGAGCGAGACCACAAAACTGGCCCACGAGACAACCCTTCTCAATCCGCGATTTTACACAACGGACTTTGACAAGCTGGACAAGACGGATGTTTCCGGCGTGCGTGAAGAATGGGATGCGCTGATTGCAGAAATGAAGGCAGACCCGAATAAAGGTCACTTCAAGCGTAATGAGGAATGGGATATCATCGATCTTGAGGCCCTTCCGGAAGGTTTGCGCCCTGAGCTTACGGATTTTCTGGTGAGTTCACTGACTGCAGAATTTTCCGGCTGCGTTCTTTATAAAGAAATGAAACGTAGAGGCTCTAATCCGGACATCAAAGAGCTCTTCTCATATATGAGCCGTGATGAGGCACGTCATGCCGGCTTCATCAATGATGCGTTGAAAGACTTTGATATCGGCGTGAATCTTGGATTCCTGACCAAGGCCAAGAAATATACGTTCTTCCAACCGAAATTTATTTTCTACGCGACATATCTTTCTGAGAAAATTGGCTATGCGCGCTACATCACGATCTTCAGGCATTTAGAGAAGAACCCGGACAAACGCTTTCACCCGATCTTCAAATGGTTCGAAGAATGGTGCAATGACGAATTCCGCCATGGTGAGGCGTTCTCGCTGCTGATGCGTGCGGACCCGAAACTGCTTCAAGGCCGCAACAAACTTTGGATCAAGTTTTTCTTGTGTGCAGTCTATGCAACCATGTTTGTTCGTGATCATGCGCGGCCTGAATTCCATAAGGCGCTGGACATTGACATCGAGGATTATGATTTCCGTGTCTTCCGCATCACCAATGAAATCTCGAAGCAATGTTTCCCACTTCTTCTTGATCTGGATCATCCCGCTTTCATCCAACGTCTGCGAAAGTTGAACGAGATTTCAATCGCAATGGATGCAGCCCACAAGCAAGGCGGCATCATAGGCAAAGCTAAAAAGGCTGTTCTTGGCGCAAGAGCCGGATGGAACTTCTTGAGGCTTTACATGATCCCGACGAAAGGAAACGAGATTCCTGAAACCAGCAGACTATGTCCAACCTGGTAGGGAAACTGAACAAACTATGAGCGAAATTCTAATCCCGATTGCAACTGTTGTTCTGGTTTGGTGGGCCTCCACCGGAGCCGTGCTTTGGCTTGCTCGGGGATTGGATACGCAGATGAACCTTCGTTTAATTGGTATGACGGTTCTTTGCGCTTTCGGATTTGCAGGTGTCTTGATTGCAAGCGCGCAATCAGGTGCGTGGGCGGTATATCTCGGCTTCTTCTCAGCAATCATCATTTGGGGATGGGTAGAATTCACGCTTCTATCCGGCATGATAACCGGTAGTCGCACTGAGGCTTGCCCGGATGATGTTTCAGAGTTCGAGCGCTTTAAACTTGCCTTCCGCGCCATCGCACATCACGAATACGCGCTTGTAATTATGCTTGGGTTATTAGCCGTTCTTGACTCAAGCGGCGGCAGCGGGATGGCGATAAAAACCTTTGCGCTTCTATGGATAATGCGACTGGGCGCAAAACTGACTATCTTTTCAGGTGCACCGGAACTTTCCACCAATATGATCCCGGAACGTCTGGCCTATATGAAAACCTATTTCCGGCATGACAGGATTAGCATCGCGTTTTGGTTATCTCTGACAGGGTGTATCGCCTTTTTCTCTGGCGGGATTTATGCTTTAAATCATGTGCAATATGACGCAGCCGTTCAAACACAAGTTACTATGCTTACGACGCTGGTTGCGCTAGCAATCCTTGAACATATATTCATGGTATTGCCGGTTGCAGATAGCAGACTATGGAGTTGGGCAATGACCCGACAAAACCCAGCAAATGGGGAAACAGAAAATGCAGTGTTAACTGCGTTGCAAGACAGGGAACCGGCAGGCAGGAGTTGATTAAATGAATTTCGAGAAGCACTTCGAGCAAGAATTGGACGCATTGCGCGAAGCTGGAAATTACCGGGTTTTCGCGGATCTGGAGCGAGCAAAAGGACAATTCCCCCGGGCTAAACGCCATGTGGACGGCCGCATCAAAGATGTTACGGTTTGGTGTTCCAACGACTATCTGGGCATGGGACAACACCCTAATACTGTGAACGCGATGAAAGACGCTCTCGATAAAAGTGGTGCAGGTGCTGGAGGCACGCGCAACATTTCGGGTACAAACCATTATCACGTTGTGCTTGAGGAAGAACTCGCTGACCTGCACGCAAAAGAGGCAGCACTTTTGTTGACATCTGGCTATGTGGCCAACTGGGCGGCACTTTCAACACTGGGTGCGCGCCTGCCGAATGCGGTGATCCTGTCGGATGCTGATAACCACGCGTCCATGATCGAAGGCATTCGCCATAGCCGAGCTCAAAAGACGATCTGGAAGCACAATGATGTGGAAGACCTGGCAAAACGCCTTGCCGATACAGATCCGGATGCTGCACGCATTGTTGCCTTTGAATCCGTTTATTCGATGGATGGCGACATTGCCCCGATTGCCGAGATTTGCGATGTCTGTGAAGAATATGGAGCAATGACCTATCTCGATGAAGTTCACGCCGTTGGCCTTTATGGTCCGCGCGGTGGCGGTGTCGCTGAGCGTGAAGGTCTGATGGACCGTATAACCGTCATTCAAGGTACGCTTGGTAAAGCATATGGCGTGATGGGCGGATACATCGCTGGTTCTGCAAACCTGATCGACTTTGTGCGTTCATTTGCTTCCGGCTTTATTTTCTCAACTGCCCTACCCCCGGCGCTTGCCGCGGGCGCAACGGCCTCAATCAAGCACCTGAAGCAAAGCGAGATTGAGCGTCAGCAACAACGCCGCAACGTTCGCCTACTTCGCGAAAAGCTGGATGCAGTTGGCGTACCTCACATGTTGAACGACAGCCACATTGTTCCGGTCATGGTGGGTGATGCGAAAAAGTGTAAATTTATCTCTGATCTACTTCTGGATAATCACGGCATCTATGTGCAGCCGATCAACTATCCTACAGTCCCCCAAGGGACTGAGCGTTTGCGCATTACACCTTCGCCGGTTCATACAGAAAGTGATATTGAAAAACTCGTCAGCGCATTGTCCGAGCTTTGGTCACAATGCGCGCTTTCCCGTGCGGTTGCGTAGAGAGCGGTTAAAGCGATGCTTGACGATGTTCTCTATCTAACACCGGATGCAGCAGACGGACCTGACATTGATGCGCAGTCTAGCTGCACCCTTGCACCCAGTGATCCGGCCATTATGATCCCAGGGATCTCTGCTGATGGTACGTTGTTTCCGATAGAAAAGATCGAAGCCCATATCAAAGGCGTTCACCATTTAGCCTTGTCGGTCTTCATCTTCGATGGCGACGAGTTGCTCATCCAACGCCGAGCTGATTGCAAATATCATTGTGGCGGCCAATGGGCGAATACATGTTGCACGCATCCGCATATGGGCGAGGATATTCATGATGCGGTTGCCCGTCGCCTTGATGAAGAACTGGGTATTGCTATTGATACGCAAGCAAAGCGTATCGTCGAATATTCTGCAGATGTGGGAAATGGTTTATGGGAGCGCGAGCGCGTTCACATGTTCCGCGCAGAGGCAGATAAGCACACGCTGGACTATGATTTGAACCCTGACGAGGTTGCTGAAATTCGTTGGATTAAAGCGATAGATCTGCACCAGGAGATTATGGATACGCCCGAGAAGTTCACGCCCTGGTTCCGCATATATGTGAGCAAGTTCCCAGAGCTCGATTTCTAACTCTACTGCTTTCGAAAATTATTTGAAATAAAGTCACGCACGCCATCACGCGTCGGGATGAGCTGTGGTACATTTTTCTGATATGCGCGGTATTCGTCGCCGAACCGCTTGATCAGATCGCGCTCTTCTAGATTAACGATGATCAACAGGCCAAACATAGACGCGATCCCGATTGCATACGCGCCGGAATAATTCGCCATCAGGCACCAGCCCAGTACTCCGATCCAAACCATTAAATATCGCGGGTGCCGCACCATCGCGAATGGGCCATCGGTGATGAGGCTGATCTTCTCATTGGTGACTTCCGGTATGCCTGCAAATGTTTTGAAATCAAGATGGTGTTTAACAGGTCGCCACAGAAACCAAGAAGCTAGATAGATAGCCGCGCCAACTAGAAAAAGCGCGAGAGAATTTCCCAAATCAGAACCAAGAAGGATGTTCTGAAGGCTGTAACAAAACGCCGTAACAAGCACGATGCAAAGACCGGCAAAAGCGTAAGCTCGCATCGGATTGGTATTGCGCCAAGTATCCGAGAACGCATGAATGACGACCCAAAAGGTAATCACGATTGGCATGATATAAAGAATAACCAATGCCAGAAATAATCGAAAACTTTCCATAGGTTTTCTTAGCATAATTTGGCAAATTTTTCGTCTGATTTTTGTAGAAATCCCTTATCAGTGCTATACATAAATGACTGTGTTTCGACATAATTTCAGAGCTTTAACAGTGATTTCAGATCCAACCATTGAGCAAATTATTTCAGGCATGCCATCGCGATTTCGGCCTGAGGCTGCGCGTGGTCTTAACGCAATTCTGCAGTTCAAACTATCAGGCGATGACGGAGCAGACTTCTTTGCGACCATCAAAAGTGACACTTGTTCTCTAGAGCAGGGAATTCATGCAAACCCAACGCTTACCTTGAAAATGTCGGCGCAAACCTATGTCGACATGGTCATGGGGCGTCTCACCGGGCAGGAAGCATTTTTTAGACGTAAGCTACGTTATGAAGGGCCGATATCTCTAGCCATCAAGCTGCATCAGTTCTTTGCCCCGCCTGAATTGAATTAGACCACAGTCTCACAAACAACATCACCCCTTATCCTTATAACGAAAAAGGGCGCTTAATCAGCGCCCTTCTTTCTGGATTGAGATTATCCTGTAACCTTAACGGATATTCGTTCCACTTTCATGCAGTACACCGTGCTTGATTGCCCAAGCTGACCAGTCATCAACAACCGTGCCTGTGAGCAAGATGCCGATACCGCCAGTCAAAGTGGTTAGCATCGCAAACCACCATGCCCATCTGTGAATCGATTCCATGGTCGCGTTAAAGCCCATGGTCCAGCGCCAGAATAAAGCTGCACGTTCTGAAGCTGTTCCGCGTGTTGTAATCTGCTCGATCTCACGCTCGCCGCCATACCGTGTGACAGCGAGAATGGTCGCGCCATGCATGGCGAACAACAATGCAGAACCATAAAGGAACGCAATCGATAGTGCATGGAATGGATTGTAGAACAGGTTGCCGTAAATGAGCGAAAAGTTGTTCGTCCAATCCAGATGCGAGAACACACCATATGGAACACCATGAGACCAACTCCCCATCAGCAATGGACGAATAAAGCCCAATACCAGGAACAGGAAGATAGCGGATGCAAACGCAATTGGGATGTGCATGCCTAGACCCAATGACTTCGCACGGCGATAGGTACGCAACCACCAGGTCAGAACACTGACCGTCAAGAAGAAGCCAGTGATCATATACCAACCGCCCTCTTGCAAGGGTGGTAGTACCTGAAGTCCATATTTCTCCGCTGGCGGGTCAAGTGATAGCCAGAAGAGCTGGCGGACAAATTGCACCGGATCCCAGCCCACTTGCGCGAGATAGTTCAAGCCGATGATGTTGAACGCAATCAGGAATGTGACCAGCGAAATCAGACCCAGCGTACCCAGATACAACGGACCGATCTGGGCATTACCAAATTTACCAATCCAGTAGTTGAGCTTGCCCTCACCAATTCTCGCTTCATCGCCTCTTGGAAGAGGGATGCCCTGGCCCGGAGGCCCTTGCACTTGAATGGCCGTGAAGATGTTTTGGTAATTTTTCATGTTTCATCTCCTCCTTATTCGTCGAGATATGGCAGGTCGCCAATTTCGCGAACGAGATCATCTTGCGGGAATACCGGCAGTTCCAACCACCATGTCCACCAGTCGCTCCATGCATCTTCCCAGAATGGACCTGAGATGATGATACAGACCGCACTCCAGAAGACTGCACTAAGTGCAAGGAACAAGCCCACACGGTGAATGCCGAGCGTGCCGACCGAATATCCGATAAAGTCACGGAAATAGGTGTCCTCATGTTCAGGAGTTTTAACTTCCTGCCCGGCACCCGGGTTGGTGGATGACAGAACAAGGCCACCATGCAGTGCCAAGGCCAGCGTTGTTGTAAAGAAGAAGGTGATCGCAATCATATGCGCAGGATTGTAGTGGAAATTGCCATAGGCATACCCAACGTTATTCACCCATTCGAGGTGAGAATAGATCCCGTAGGGAAAGCCATGTGACCAGCCGCTATCACCACCATCTTTGATGTACATTAATATGGGTCTGAAGATATTCAGCGATACAAACGCCAGAATAGCGAAACTGAACGCCACCGGAACATGATATCCCATACCGAGCTTTCGGCAGATTTCCACCTCTCGCAGTGCCCAACTTATAAAGGCAAACGTGGCGCAGAATGTTATGATCTGCCATAGACCACCTTCGGCCATAGGCGCTAATCCTAAGCCATATTCATCAGATGGCGGATTAATGCTGATCTGCCAAATATTCCAAGTTGGCCCGAGGGCCGCACCATATATGATCAGGGCAGTTCCAAGGGTTGCGAAAAAGATCGTCAAAACCCCGAAAAACCCGACATAAAAAGGCCCCGCCCAAAAATCGAACAGGTCACCTCCCAAGAGCGTGCCCCCGCGGACACGATATTTTCGTTCGAAACTTAATAAGGCCATGGCCCAGTCTCCAAAAGGTTATAAAATTCTTGATTTCGGCAGGCAGAAGAAAATGCTTCCGCCTGCCGAGAAAGCCGGATCAGCCTCAGGATATGAGACGTTCAACCATTGCTTCTGTCTGAACAGAAGAGATTTGGTTAGTATCCAACCAGTTGTATCTGTCTGTGCTGAGCAAAATGAAATGAATCAAAATTGCCAGAGTGAACAGAAATACTGCAAGCGCTACCAGAACGCGGCGTGGGTCAAAAAAGAGCCAGATCTTATACATGGTTCATTTCTCCCTTAACCGAAAAATGGCAGCGTTTTGATCACGTCAAGCGAACTTGACACAACCGGGTTGCTTCCATCGTACCAAAACCAAGGCCGCCACATTGCTACAAGAGCGTGCGCGGCAAAGGCCCATCCAGTGAAGGCAATGGTGCTCTTCATGAATATCCGGTGGAACTCACGGGCTTCACCACTGGTCAAACCAGTCATGGAACCCCCATCTTGACTAGCCATAATACAACCTCCTAGTCGTTGGCCTTTCGGCCGTTACCGCGACGAACCCCGCGGCCGGGCTGGTTCGAATGAACCTGTATCTCTCCAGGGGTTAGGTGGAGAAATCTCTAAAACTCAATGTTTGAACGCGTATCCTGCGACCGCATAAGCAGCCTCTCGCGCTTCCTGCCACAATGGGCCCTGCCCCTTGGCGCCGAACAAGCGGCCAACCGCTAAACCCAAAGCGGATACAAAAAACAATGTGATGACCAAAGCCTTGTAAATCAGGCTTTCAACCCAGCTGATCTTGACGCTCTCAACGCCTTGGTTGATCGAAACATCAGACATATGTCGTCCTCCCTTTTGTGTGGAGCGAATGCATGCTTCCCATCACGCAACCCTCCTGATGATTTGTTTTGCTGAAAGCTCAACGCGTTCTTGCGTCACAACTTCTTCACCGGCTGCCAGCGCATCCTGCTCTGCTTTGTCACGCAGGCGCTTTGCTGCAGAAATTCGGGTTAAAACCGGCTCGCGTTCGACAATTTCGTCGAGCCTCGTCCGCGCCGCATCTTCCCAACCGATCGTATTATTGGCAGCAGTTGGGCTGGCTTCTGCTGTTGCGTCCATTTGGCTTTGGAGCGGCAGAATGTGGAACAGTGCGTCAAAGAGTGAATTACAGACTTCTTGAATGAGATAGCTTGCGCCCGCATTTCCCATAAACGGTGTTCCGGTATGTCGACGGATTGCAGCTCCTGGGAAAGATGCTGGCATAAAGGTCGCGCGCGAACCCTGATCAGCCAAATACATCCGCTCATTATAGGAGCCAAACACGATCATCGGCGACGTCTCGGCAATCAGACGCTGAACTTCGTCATTATCTGTTTTCACACCGGCTTTGCGGGATATTGCGAATGCGCAAGGCATTCCGAGCTCTTCTTCAAGGAAGTTCCGCATGCCGCGTGTGTAGGTTTCGTTTGCAACAATCGCGAAACTTGCAGTTCCAAGAAAATCTTGAGTTACCGAGCGCCACAAATCCCACATCGGTTTGAGCGTTGTGTGTTTTTCCTGCTCAATGAATGGTTCCGGATCAAGGTCGAGAATTTCACCCAATGAGCGCAAAAATGCTGTGGTCGAATGCATGCCCATTGGAGCTTGCAAATAAGGCCGATCAAGTTCTTCACATAAGAGACGGCCAAACTCACGATATAAGCAGACATTCGCTTCTGCGTTTGAAAGTTTGTTGATATCAGCCAGATGAGACCCAAGCGGGAACGTCATGTTTACTTCAGCACCAATGCCTTCAATCAAGCGACGGATCTCGGCAAGATCAGAAGGCATGTTAAACGTGCCATAGATCGGACCAATAATATTGACGCGCGGCTTCTCACCTTCCTTGCGCTTTTTGGCAACCGGTACGCGGCCCTTTTTGGGTCCGAATTCTGTCCATAGCCATTTCAGCGCCCGGTCAGCCGATTGCCATTGATCTTCATCGATCGTGCGGGGCAAGAAGCGTTGAATATTCGCACCTTCCGGCGTGACGCCTCCGCCGATCATCTCAGCAATGGAGCCCGTCACAACGACTGCTGGAAGATCAGGATCAAGGACGTTGCGGGAACGGCGCATTGCACCTTCGGTTCCATGTTGGCCGAGTTCTTCTTCGCCAAGACCTGTCACAACGATTGGAAGTTCATGCGGTGGTAATGCGTCCGTATAGTGCAGGACTGACGTGACAGGAAGGTTTTCGCAACCCACCGGACCATCGATGATGACCTGCAATCCCTTGATCGCTGTGAAGGCATAAACGGAGCCCCAATAGCCGCCTGCCCGGTCGTGGTCGAGGATTAAGGTCATACGCCTACTGCCTCCCCACTATCGACTGCATTCGCTGCACGCGCTGCGCGCGCTGCAAATTTCTTTTTAAACTGCGGTCGGTCTTCTGGTGTCGTTTCCCATACACCGGCTGCATGGCCTGTCCCGACACCTTCGAAAAATTCGCTCATGGCCTCAAAGCGTGGTTTATTGGCAATAGCCGCATTCACAACCTCTGCCAATGAGCCTGCCCCTGCAGGCCCCATCAATGGACGCGCTGAAATGAGATTGGTGAAATAAAGGCCTGGGATCGATTTCTCCTTGGCCTTTTGGACGACCGGTGTCGTACCAATCGCCAAATCAGGTTCGAAGGCTTCCATCGCGGCACAATCATCTTCAAGAGAAGCACGGAATTTGACATGCACGCCTTTGGCTTCCAGCCATTCGCGATCCGCTTCCGACCATTTTGTTTTCGGACACGCAGTACCCACGTATCGCACATCCGCTCCACTTTCGATCAATAGCCGTGCAACGAGCAGTTCAGAACCTTCATAGCCAGAAAGTGTAATCCGGCCGTTTACCGGTTTCGAAGCAAGCGCCCCCTGAATTGCCGGAATGAATTTTTGTTTCGCTGCCTCAATTTTAGCAGTCTCCACATTGCAAGCTTTGCCAATCTCTTCGAGCCAAGCCGCGGTTCCTTCAACACCAACGGGTGCTGAACCGCGAACAGGACGCCCAACCGATTCAAATTCACGGATCGATGCAGTGTAGAATGGATGGATTGCGGCAACGGCAGAACAATCCAGCGCTGTATAAAGTTCCCGCCATTCGCGAGTAGGAACAACAGCTCCTGCTTCCAATCCCATCGGCTCTAACAGCGCACCGATGCTCATCGGATCAGCGGGGAACATCTCACCCAGAAGCGTGATTTTTGGTTTGCCGCTTCCAGAGGCTGATTGCGGTGCCTGAACCGGGCCGCTTTTAATTTCCTTGCGGGCATATTTTAACATCGCGCCTGCAAGCACGTCTTTGGCTTCCGCATGGGTCGGAATTCCAAAACCCGGAACATCAATGCCGACGATACGAACGCCGTTGATCGCCTCAGGCAACATTTGCAGCGGAACGCCAGACGCCGTCGGAACACAAAGGTTCGTAACAACAATCGCATCGTATTTTGCCGGATCAGCCATTTCGTGGACTGCATCACGTATATCTTCAAAAAGCTTTCCGGTGACTAGGCTTTCAGAATCAAACGGCACATATCCAACAGAACGGCGTGCGCCATAAAAATGCGATGTGAAGGTAAGGCCATACACACAACAGGCAGAGCCCGAAAGAATCGTAGCAGTGCGCTTCATGCGCAAACCAACGCGTAGCGAGCCAAACGCCGGACACATGCTTTGCGGCTGATCATGTGGACCTTTAGGATAGTCTTTAGCAAACTGATCCAATATCTCGCTTTTGCCAGCCTTTTCTGCAGCCGCCTTCATCTGATCGGCTCCGGCATGACATCCGAAACCATCGTTGAAGTCGACAGCAGTCTCGTCTGATGCAGAGACGGACGACACTTCTGCCTGGGCATTTTCAACAAGGAGGGGAGTTTCTTCTGTCATACCGGATTCACAAATTGTCGTAGACAACCTCCAATGATGGTTTGGAAATGATAGAAGGATCACACATGTCTTCCGGTAATGCCGGTTCGAGAATGTAATCCGCTCCCGTTTCCTCGGAGGAGAAGAGACCGAGCAGGCCTTCCTGATCGAGTGGTGTTGGTTGGCGCGGCGGAGCGCTCATCATGTTGTCTGCCAGCCCCGAGAACATCGGGCCCCAGCGATCTGATGGGTCTCCAACAATCTGATAACTCGCTGATTTGCGGCGAATGTCTTCATCTTGTGGAATAGCGGCAAGAACCGGAATGTTGACGGCCTTTGCGAATGCATGCGCTTCGCCAGTCCCATCGTCTTTGTTGACGAGCATGCCTGCAACGCCGACATTGCCGCCCAATTTCCTGAAGTATTCCACCGCAGAACATACGTTGTTTGCAACGTACAGAGATTGCAAATCGTTCGAGCCGACGACGATCACCTTCTGACACATGTCGCGGGCAATTGGCAGGCCAAAGCCTCCACATACAACATCGCCCAAAAAGTCGAGTAAAACGTAATCGAAGTCCCACTCGTGAAATCCTAACTTCTCAAGCAGTTCAAACCCGTGAATGATGCCGCGACCACCGCATCCGCGCCCAACTTCCGGGCCACCAAGCTCCATTGCGAAGACACCATCGCGTTTGAAGCATACATCAGAGATAGAGACATCTTCACCTGCCGCCTTTTTTGCAGCAGACGTCTCTATAATGGTTGGACAAGAACGCCCACCAAATAGAAGCGATGTCGTGTCTGATTTTGGATCGCACCCGATCAAAAGGACTTTCTTACCCTGTTGCGCTAGATTGTAAGACAGATTTGCAAGCGTAAAGCTTTTGCCGATCCCGCCTTTGCCATAGATCGCGATGATCTGCGTTTCTTTTGTAACCTCGCCTGTATGCACCGGATCAGGCTCTATATTCGCCTCATCCCTCAAGTTGTCGTAAACGTCTTCCTGTGTTCCGCTTAAAGCTTCTACAGGATGCGATGTCCCCTCAGTCATGCGCTTCCCTTCCAGTTAAGAACCATTTTCAAGCATTGCGGATCACCGAATGCCGTTTCGTAAGCCGCACCAGCATCTTCTGCAGGACGCTCGTGCGAAATTAGATTTTCAAGACTAAGCTTTTCTTCAGCGAGAAGCTTTTGGACCGCCGCGAGGTCTTCCGGCTGCCATTCCGCAGCAACGCGGAATCGCGCTTCTTTCATGAACACCGGCGGGAAAGCGAAACTGATACGGCCAGAGTAAAATCCGGCAAACGTAATCTCACCACCGCGCTTGAGAACGGGTGCAAGAGCATCCACAATGGCAGCATCCCCGCTGACATCCGCGATAGCATCGAAGGTTCTCTCACCATTCAGCGATGGATCGATGACTTCGAAGCCATTGTCGCGTGATCTTCGTACAGGGTTGTTTTCCCAGATGATTGGAGGCTTACCGCCTAAGGCAACCGTCAATCGAGCCATGAGCTGACCCAAAACACCATTTCCCACGATGAGTTCCGGAAGTTTGGAGCCGGGCGTTGCAAGCGCGTGATGAGCGGTTGCGGCGAGTGCCAGAAGCACGCCCTCTTGTGTCCCGCAATGCTCTACCAAGGAAACCCGTTCAGATGGCACAACCAGCTTGGATGCAGTGCCGCCGAATAATCCTCGCACATCGCTGTAAGCAGAAGAACCGGGAACAAATACCATTTGTCCTACCGAGTACTGGCCAGATGGATCGTCAACGACTTCACCCACCGTCTCGTAACCAGGCACAAGTGGGTATCCCATTCCGGGAAAATCAGGCATACGGCCTTCCCAGAGAAGGCGTTCAGTTCCGGTACTAATTCCGCTGAATCGGGATTCAACTACGATATCGCCAACCTTTGGATCGGTTATGCTTACCGTGTCTAGTGCCAGTTCTCCCGGCTTTTCGAATATGACCGCTTGAGCGTCCATTCGTACCCAACCTTCGCTTAGTGCAAAATATGGGCTCCCTGAATGTGTCATATTATTTGGACATATTATTTTGTCAAGTTGATCAGTCTCTTAATTTCACTTTTGTGCAATTATTATGCTGCATGTGAAGGGAGAACGTGTCGATTTACGTTCTGCATAAGCAAAACCTGCCGCCTTGAGCATGCTTTGAAGCTCTTCGGGTTTTCGTGGCCGCCCACTCCCCATTGCGTATAGATAGAAGTTGAAATAGGCATCAGAGATCCTTCCTGCATGCCCACCTGTACACATGGGTTCTGCGATTAGAAGAGTTCCACCGGGGCCAAGCGCAGCATAGGCAGCCTCTATGATTTTGCGGGCAGGTTCATCATCATGATCATGGAGGATTCTAATCAGGGTTAGAAGATCAGCCCCCTTTGGCAGTTCATCTTCAAAGAACGAGCCACCTGTAAAATTAATCCGGGGATCGGTTTGTCCGGTTTGTTGGCGTTGCTTACCCTTCTTTACCACCGACGGCAGATCGAACACACCAACCTCAAGCTCCGGACAATATCGGGCAACATTGGTTGCGAAGGTTCCCTGCCCACCGCCAATATCCAGCATTTGGTTGAAGTTGCCAAACTCAAACGAAGCAATCACTTCTTCTGAGACGTCTTGCTGACTGGCGCTCATGAGGTTTGAATATTCCGCTACTTCCTCTTCACTGACTTGGGTCGGATCAATGTTTAGGGCGTAATCCCAGTATCTTGATAGGTTCGTTTCTTTTCGCCCTTGAGAAAGCATGGCGATTGGGTCGATCATGTCTTTGTAGAGCGCATCATGATGCAGGATCATGGCGCAGGCACCTTCGTTCTGCGACAGGGCAGCTCCCAGATCCCCCAAACGAAACCGATCATGACGCTCCTGTAGAATACGCATTGAAGCCGCTCCACGGGCCAGCCGATACATCTCATCAGCGCCTAAACCGGTCACCTCGCACAATTCAGCAAGCGTTGCCCCTCTTCCCTTAACTTTCTCGTGGTGGAGCAGCCCCAGCTTTACGCATGCATATAGAATTTGCGAATAGACAAAACCGGATACGAAATCAAAAACCTCCGACTGGCGTTTTCGAACAATCGGGCGCGTTAGCGGAAAATCCAAAGCAAATTTGTGAAAGGCAGGTGACGTTAAACATCTTTCACGAAAATCGAGCCAAAGATCATAAAGGCCCATTGCTAAGCCCTACTCGTTATGCAGCTGACTTAGCCAGCTTGGAAGGCACTAGACGCGTCGCTTGAGCAAGGATCAAAGACCGGAGCTCTTCGCCTCCTTCACAATCAGGAATCGCATCCACTGCGTTTCCGACTGTCTCCTTCAATCGCTTCATTGCACCATCGATACCATATTTAGCGACCGCGTTGGGACGACCGTTGTTTACATCCTGTAAAACAGGTTTTCCGGATTCTTCCGCACTTCCCGCTGCGTCGAAAAGGTCATCGGCCAATTGATAGGCCTCTCCGATAAATTGACCGAGCGGGCACCATGGCTGCGGATCTTCACCCACGGCTATGGCACCCGCGGCCACCGCGCCGACAAACAGGGAGCCCGTCTTTGCGCGGTGATACTGATGCACATTGATTTTTGGTTCGCTTTCCCAAGCCTGGCCCGCAACAATACCACCCGGCATTCCAACGGCTCCCGCAATGCAAGAAACCAGCGGACCTAATTTGTTTAAATCTCTTTGGCAGCCTCGCTGCAGTGTATTGAAGGCTTCCACTATCAGGGCATCGCCAACAAGCACGGCAAGGGGTTCGCCATAAAGCGCGTGAACACTTTCACGTCCCCGGCGAATGGCCGCATCATCAAAGCAAGGAAGGTCATCATGAACCAATGAAGCGCAATGCAACAGTTCAATGGCTGCGCCTGCATGATCTGCGATAGAGCTATCTGCGTCGCCGCATGCGGACGCTACTGAAACCGTTAGCTGCGGACGTACGCGCGCGCCACCGGGGAATATTGCGTAATGAACTGCTTTCGCCAAAAGCGGTGGACACGGTTTGCTTGAAGCACTTGCCACGGCTTCTTCCAAGCAAATCTCTATTCTAGCACCGGCTTCCATCCATTCCTCCAATATGTCTATTTTTTTAGACACCTTGATTTGTATGAAATTATTTACGAAACTTCAATGCATTGCAAGAGAAAGTCTGAAAGTTTTAGACAATGAAACTTGATCCACAGGTCAGGATACAAAATCGAACCATCATAATTGGTGCCGGCATGGCCGGTCTTGCCGCTGCAATTTCCTTGGCCTCCAGCGGTGAGAATGCGCTCTTGATTGAGCGTCAGCCTTACCCCGGCGGGAAAATGCGCGAGCTGCCAAGCGCGCTTGGTGGCATTGATTCCGGACCAACCGTTTTCACAATGAAATACGTTTTCGATGAACTGTTCAGGAAAACGGGAAAGTCTTTCGAGCAATGTCTCGATTTGAAAAAGGCAAAAACTTTAGCGCGGCACGCATGGGATGATTCAGGAAGTTTCGATCTACACGCCTCAAAAGCAGAGACTGTCGATGAGATCGGAACGTTTTTCGGGCGGGAATGTGCAGAAGGCTTTCAGACATTTTGCCGTGATTCTGAGAACATCTTCAATTCGCTGAAAGACACATTCATTGGTGCCTCACGCCCTTCTCCGCTGCAACTTGGCAGCCGCGTAGGCCTGTTGAACGTTCGGAAACTTTGGCAGTTACAACCCTTTACGTCTTTGATGGGAAAATTACACGCGTATTTTCCAGACCCCAGACTTCGCCAGTTATTTGGAAGGTATGCGACCTATGTGGGGTCTTCCCCCTATAAAGCGCCTGCAACGTTGATGCTAATCGCTCATGTGGAACAGGAAGGTGTTTGGTTCATCAACGGCGGAATGCATAAACTTGCTCAGGCAATGGAAATGCTCGCAGAAGAACAGGGGGCCGAGATCAGGCAAGGCGAAACCGTCGCTAGACTTCTCATGGACCGTCACAAAGTATGTGGTGTCGTTACCGATAAAGGCGAAATGCTTACGGCAAAGCGTGTCCTTTATTGTGGAGATATTTCTGCACTCAGCGAAGAATTCGTCGGAACCTCCAATGGCACACCAAAACCTGTTGCGCCTGCGGAAAGATCTCTGTCTGCAATAACCTGGTCAATGGAAGCCAAAGCGGAAGGCTTCCCACTGCATCAGCACAATGTCTTTTTCTCGCAAGATTATCGCGAAGAATTCGACTCCATCTTCGAGCGGGGTTACGCCCCTACACAGCCTACAGTTTATATGTGCGCACAGGATCGCGGCGATGATGGAACGCTTTCAGACCCAACGGAACGGTTGATGTGCCTTATCAACTCACCTGCAAATGGCGATGTAAACCGCCTTAACGAAAGAGAGTTGGAGCAATGCCAACGCAACATGACAAGAAGCCTCTCGAATTGCGGACTGAACATAACGCCCCACCAGTCGGCAATCACACAGCCATCGGACTTCGAGAACCTGTTTCCGGGGTCGGGCGGCGCGCTCTACGGGAGGGCCTCACACGGATGGATGGCTTCGTTCAAACGCGAGGGAGCAAAAACCAAGATACCGGGCCTATATCTGGCGGGCGGGAGCGTGCATCCGGGAGCGGGCGTACCAATGGCGACGCTTTCGGGAATGATCGCCGCGGAGCAGATCATGAAGGACCACGCTTTGACCTAGAGATTCCCCCTCAAGGGTATGGCTGGTGGTATGCCGATGCAATCAGTGACGATGGCGACAATGGGTTCTCTATCATCGCGATGATTGGATCTGTATTCTCGCCTTACTATGCATGGTCCGGGCGGGATGATCCCCAGAACCACATTGGATTCAACGTTGGTCTTTACGGCAAAGCTGGAAAACGCTGGACGTTGACTGAACGCGGGAAAACGTCCCTTAAGCAAGAGCGGCATTCGTTACAAATGGGCCCCTCAAACTTGGAATGGGACGGTCAATGCCTCACCATTCATGTGGATGAATGGGCTAATCCCATCCCACGCAAAGTGACAGGCACAATCAAAATCTGGCCATCTGCACTGATTGATCAACCGTTTCAACTTGATGAAAATGGGAAGCATTACTGGCAACCGTTTGGGGCCGTGAGCCGTGTGGAAGTGGATTTCTCCAACCCGTCTATGTCCTGGTCAGGCAATGGGTATATGGATTGCAACTGGGGAAACGAACCACTGGAAGAAGGATTTTCCTATTGGGATTGGTCACGCGCTCACACCAAGAACGGCGCACGCATTCTCTATGATGCGTTCACGCGCAATGGAACGAACAAGCAGCTCTCTTTATCGATCAATAAAGATGGAAGCATTGAAGAAGAAGCTATTCCTCCACGGACCCGATTATCCAATGGGCCCATTTGGCAGGTTCGTAGGCATACGCTTGCGGACGCAACCACGAGTGTCAAAACGCTTTCGATGCTGGAAGACACACCCTTTTATACCCGCAGCCAAATTCAGTCTGAAATTTCTGGAGAACGTCTCGTTTCTGTTCACGAGAGCTTAGATCTGGATCGTTTTTCCCGCAACTGGGTGCGATGCCTGCTTCCGTTTAGAATGCCGCGTAGAAGATAGAATTATCGCTCATTTTGTTCTTTCGCTTCGCGCTCTGCATCTTCGCGGTCCAGTTTGTCCAAGCTACGCAATTGCCATATTCCAAAGGCAATCACGAGACCAAAGACGGCTGCCAATTCGATGATACCGATCAAACTTCCCATTGGATATCCTCACGCAAATGACGGGTTTAGTTTCAGCATTGTGCGGTTTAGCCAGAACGCGATTGTTACCCAAACCAGATAAGGCAAAAGGATCAGTCCGGCGAAACTTTCTATCTGCCAGAACAGGAATACTTGAAGTGCGACGGAAAGCCAGAGTGCTCCCGCCTCCCACAGGGCCAGCTGCATCCGCCTCATGCCAAAGAAGATACCGGACCATGCGGCATTGAGTACAAGCGAGCTGACATAGACCAACAAAGCAAGGAACCCGCCACCCGCGAAACCCGTTTTCATCCAGATCATCCAGCCGGCAATCGCGTTCAATAAATATAAAACTGACCAGACAACCGGAAACGCCCATTTTGGCGGCTGCCAGGATGGTTTCTCTAACGCTTCATACCACTCGCCCGGCGTAAAATAGCCGCCACTCATTGCGGCAACGACATTCAGAAATACAAAGAAAAGAAGCGCCCAATCCATCTATTCAATCCAACTTTTAGATTCCAGACCGCGCGGCCTGCAAATATGCCTGATCCCGCCGTTCCATTTCTGCAAACAATTCCAATATCCATTCGCCATCGCCGAAGGCTGTATCACGGTCACGTGCCGCGACATCAATCAGAAACTGTACTTCTTCTAACGACGGAGATGGATCGCACTCTAGCGCAGAAAACGGAGCGCTTGCTGACTTGAGCATCAATCCAAGTTTTCGCCCCCTGGTCGTGTACGCTCTGGTGTCGACTGAGTTACAGCCGTTTTCGCGAACCTTCGCACCAATCTCCGCATATACCATGCCCGCTGAACGGATACCCAAATGGCAGGAAGACGGCAGGTTTAAGACACCACTCATTCCGCGTTCGTAAATTGTATCAGCCACATCCAGTAACCGCTCCACAACATTGCCCAATGGCCTTGAAAAAACGGGATTGGCCAGAAACTCTTCTGGATCAATTCCCTCTTGCCTCATCCATTCGCGGGGCAAGTAAATTCGCCCGTTACGAGCATCCTCGCCCACGTCGCGCGCAATATTGATCAACTGCATGGAGACACCTAAATCGCAGGCACGTGCGAGCGTTGTATCAATCCGCCGTCCCATGACAATACTCATCATTATGCCAACAGTTCCAGCCACGCGTGCCGAATAATCGATAACATCGCTCAGCGTCTCGCAAGATTTTCCCTGAATGTCCCATTCATACCCTTCAATCAGGGCGGCTGGGACTTCCTTTGGAATATCGAAGTGGTGCACAACCTCAGAAAAAGCACGATCAGCAGCATGATCAAAAGGGGTTCCTGCATAGGCAAGATCAAGACGTTGAGACAATTCTTCTATGGATTTGAGAGTGGCACCACCCTCATCTGCGATATCATCCGTCACCCGGCAAAAGGCATACAGTGCGGTCGCGGCCATGCGCACTTGGGCAGGCAGCATAAGGGATGCGAAATAGAAACTCTTAGACCCTTCCTTTATGATCTGCCGACATTCCGCGATATGGTCTGAGGTGAACTTCCTAGCCATGATAGCCCATCACTTTGCCCGAACAAATTCGCTGGCATGCGGGATCAGGCGATCAAGAACCTTTGCCGATGTGACAACGCCGGGGAGACCCGCACCTGGATGCGTTCCCGCTCCCACCAGATAAAGCCCGTCCACCTCTTCACTGGCATTGTGCGGCCGGAACCACGCGCTTTGCGTGAAGATGGGTTCTGGCCCAAATGCAGCACCAAAGGGAGCGTTGAGGCGACGCTTGAAATCATTCGGTGTCATGATCATTGACGCGGCGATATGGTCTCCCAAACCCGGCATAATGGTCTCTTCAAGCCGATCCTGTATGCGTTGACGATAATTCTCCGCTTCCTGATGCCAATTTGTATCCGCCTCCAAATGCGGAACAGGCGCCAATACATAATAGGAATCACACCCTTCCGGGGCCACTGACGGATCTGTCGCGGTTGGCCGATGCAGATATAGACTGAAATCGTCAGCCAATACCTTGTTGTCAAAAATGTCCTTTAAGAGACCCTGATACCTTGGCCCCATCAGAATTGTATGATGGTCAACATTCTCGTATTGTTTATCTGTACCAAAGTACCAGACAAACAAGCTCATCGAAAAATTGATCCGATTGAGCTTCTGCTGCTTCCAGCGTTTCGGCGCTGTACCACCCAAAAGGTTCTCATAGCCCCACGCGGCATCGGCGTTACTAACCACCAAATCGGAATCGATTTCCCGCCCCCCATCGAGTACGACACCTTTTGCTGTCCCATGTTCAATCAACACGCGATCGACGGGTGAATTCAGCAATAGCGAACCACCCTGCTCTTTAAACAGTTTGACCATGCCCGCAACCAATGCGCCGGTTCCACCCATCACATAATGAACACCCCAGTTGCGCTCCAAGTATGCAATCAAACTGTAAATACTGGTAACGCGGAGAGGATTACCTCCGACAAATAGCGGATGAAAACTCAGCGCGATGCGAAGCTTCTCATGGGTGATGTGTTTGGCAACATGCGCATAAACGGAGCGGTCTGCGCGATGAGAAATCAATTGCGGCAAAAAACGCAACATATCTGAAAATTTGGAGAACGGCTCTGTTCCCATCATCTCGAAGCCGATCTTATAGTTCTCTTCGCTTTCTTCCAAAAAACGGTCGTACCCCGCGACATCGTCCTTATTGAAACGAGCGACTTCTGAACGCATGAAGTCTGCATCTCCGTTGCAGGTGAAGACATCACCATCATCAAACCGAATCCGATAGAAAGGATCAAGCGGCTCAAGCGTCACATAATCCGCCATGCGCTTTCCGCACATTTCCCAAAGCTCTTCGAAAACAAATGGAGCCGTTACAATCGTTGGCCCCGCATCAAAGATAAAGCCATTTTGCTGGAACACGCTGGCCCGACCCCCTGCTTGCTCAAGCTTCTCCGCAATGGTGACTTGGTAACCACGGGCCTGAAGTCTGATCGCGGCAGCCAAACCGCCGAAACCCGCGCCTATGACAATAACATGCGGCTTTCCGTGATTTTCGGATAGTCCGGCATCTTGGTCAGGAATAAAATGTGTATTCATAATTGGACATTAAATAGTGTAAACTATTTTTTCGCAAGGTTTATGCAGCTTGTTCTTGAGTTTGCGACCAAAAGTCCCGAACTGCATCCACGACCTTTTCTGGCGCCTCTTCATGAACCAGATGGCCATACTGCGCAAGAACAACACGCCTGCAATTCTGCATGCTCTTTTCTGTGTCGAGGCTCGCTTCCGGCGCAATGGTTCCATCATTCCCGCCAATAATCAACTGTGTAGGAACATGAAGCCTTCTTAGTTTCTCTCGCATGGTTTCAAGTTGCCAGTTCGCCATCATCGCCAGTGTCCCGCGGATATGCGCACTGCTTGCAAGCGCACGCTCATAATATCCAATTTGCTCATGGGTCAAAGTAGAACCGGTTGACTCCATCAATCGAGCAACCCTGCTTTTGCTGGCCGCGACCGAGAATAGCGAAGGCACGAACGGGTTCAGGAATAACAGCTTTGCCATTGCCGGAAAAAAACTGCCGGCAAACCCGGGGAACGGATAAAAGGCGCCATTGATTGCAACCAATGCTTTTGGCGCTATGAGATCACGATGGATTAACTCCACTCCGATTGCAGCCCCCGCTGAATGGCCGATAACCAAGTCTGGTTCGAAGTCTTCGTGTTCAAGAACTTCACTGATCGCTCTTGCAACGTTTGGCAAAGTCGGTTCAAGACGTTTCAGTCCAGAGCTGAAGCCATGGCCCGGCAAATCCAGAGCTATGATCTCAAACTCATTTTTCAAGTTTGCGATCAATCCATCAAACGAATGCGTGGTTGCCCCGCTACCGTGGAGCAGCAGCAGCTTTGGCCCCACACCCAATCGCTGCACATGCCATCTGGCAGCATCAGTTTCTATAAATCTGCTTACATTAGAATTGGGCCAACGCGATTTCTCAACATTCCATTGCACGGGATTAGGGTCCATACTCAATGAGGAGATTGTTTTGGCACAAGAAAATTTGTTCAAATGCAAGGAAAGGACCGCAGGGCATAGCTTGGCTACGGTCAAGGGACTTGACGCAGCAGTTGGACAAATTTTCAGTGTCGCTACACGATTGGAGCTCTTTGCACCGTGACATGCGTCGAAAATCCTCGAAAACCGGAAGGTTTCTTGCGGTTTTCTTCTTGTCACAGAGTAAATTTCTTCCAACCAAAATAACCTCCTTATTGAGTCTGGACCCTAGGCTCCAGCGCCGCTGACCTGAAGATCATTTACCGCTTCTGAAATGGATGTCGCATTGGCGAACGGCATTGCCACATAATGCGAATGGCATGCGGCAGCAATTTCTTTCGCCTGTCTTCCGACAAGCTTGCTGACATCAATGATCACAACCGCTAGCCCTGAAAACGCGACATGTTGAGCCATTTTCAATGCATCGATTTGAGCTTGTTCGCGACCCGGATTTCCATCCAGATCAATGTTTGCACTGCCATCTGTCAAAACAACAAGCGATGGCGTTCTTCCCTTTCGCTGCTCTTCGTGAGCCAAAGCGAGCGCCTTTCTCAAGCCATCAGCAAGCGGTGTCCCTCCTCCACCCGTAAGGCCGGTCAATGTACGCTTTGCCAAAACAAGCGACCTGGTGGACGGCAATATGATTTCGGCCTCCCGGCCTTTCATCGCGATCATGGCAACGTAATCACGACGGGCATAACTTTCCGACAAAACAAGTTCAACCGCACCCTTTGCTTCCCCAAGCCGGTTGATTGCCGTTGAACCAGACGCATCAACAATAAAAATTGTGGTGCTTTCGGCAGGCTTCTTGAACCGTCTGACGTGAAAATCGTTCGAACGAATAAGCGGGCCATCCGCTTGTTCTCTTGAAACGTTTGTTTTTCTGATCTTCTGCCAGGGAGCAGATGCGCGAAGCGTTGCCAAGATATCCAGCCGTTTGTTTGCAGTAGGTCTGCCTCGCACGCTCGAGATTGGACGCCCACGCTTAAAATTGGCTTTTGATTTACCCGTTCTTCCAACCGCAGCAGAACGCGCGTTTGCATTCTTGTGCTGGTTTAACGTGTCCAGCAATCCCTCCGGCAGGCTTGCCAAAATCGCTTCAATCGACAAATCTTCCAGTTCGCCAATATCATTTTCTTGGGCTTCCTGATTATCTGTTTCCTCATCAAGAGCATCTTGAGATTGTTTCTCCTGTTCGTCTGGAAGCGCGTCTTCATCGTCAGCAGGAAATTGGGTCGCACGGGGCAAAAGAGCCAAACGCAAAGCGACCAGTATGTCTTCTTCAACCAAGTCATCGGGGCCATGCATTTCGGCATTCAATCGCGCGACGCATAGCGCCTGTTGGGGTGGACGGAGAGAATGAATGCCGAAGGCTGCAGCGAGTTCAACAATCGATGTGATAGTTTCGGCTTTGGTTGGCGTAGTCTGTCGCACCTGTTCTAAACCGTTGCATGTAAAGTCAGCACTTTGCTCTATCTGCCGAATATCAACATGGGTTAGGTCGATGTGTATCGCCAGACGATCTGAGAGAGCCGCCGGCATTTCTTCGTCAGGGTCATGAACGACAACAGGGCAAAAACGCGACGGAAACTGTTCGCTTATGCCATCGCGTTCAACCATGACCTCTTGGTGGTCCATTGCGCTGATCAGGCTTGAGAGCATGTCCGCTTCCAGCGTTTGCGGCTGTGTGACCAATAACGCATTTCCATGCGCCATTGACAAAAGTCCAGACTCTGCAATCCGCTTTCCAGCGGCAAGTGTTGCAGAAAGATCAATCCCGCCAATCAGGCGATCGATGCCCACATGAGATGGCACGCGAATCATATCAGCTTCACTGCCTAACGCGTTTTCGAGACACGTTAACCAACGTTCGAGAACCGGACCTGCGGTGGATTTTACGCAGACCCCCAAGGGGGGCTCAATCTTGCTGTGCAAACTCGCAGCCATCAACCTGATGGCGAGCAAAGCATCCTGCCAAACATTCGCAGTCTCTATTTGTGGAGAACTATCGCGACCTTCGATGTTTGTGGGTTCCATACGAACCTCACGCGGCATCGCGCTTGGCGAAGACCTCATCCAATACGCGATCTACCCGAACCGAGCTACGAGCATCATCCAGCGGATTACGGCGAAGACGATGACTTAACGCATGGGGTGCCATGGTTTTCACGTCAGAAACCTGAACAGAGACTTCGCCCCTCCAGGCAGCATGCGCGCGCGCAGCTTTAATCAGCGTCAATTCACCGCGCAAACCATCCGTTCCCAGCGCGATGCAAATTTCTGCAATCAGTTGCAGAATGTGATCGTCGACTTGCACAGAATGTAGGAGGTCGCGCGCTTTACTAATCCGGTTAGAAAGCTTTGTATTGGCTTGTTTCCACTTTTTAACAAACGCTTTAGGGTCACGTTCATAGGCATCGCGACGCTTAATAATTTCCACGCGGTCTTTGATGTTTGAGGGCGTCTCAACATCGACAGAAAGACCAAATCTATCAAGCAATTGGGGCCGCAGCTCACCTTCTTCTGGATTACCACTACCGACCAAAACAAATTTCGCCGGGTGTTTTACAGACAGACCTTCGCGTTCGACTACGTTCCAGCCGGAAGCGGCAACGTCTAGCAACACGTCAACCAGATGATCTTCAAGCAGGTTGACCTCATCAATATAGAGGAACCCGCGATTGGCCTTTGCGAGCAATCCGGGTTCAAATTCTTTTACACCATCAACGAGCGCACGTTCCAGATCGAGCGCACCCAGCAAACGATCCTCTGTAACGCCGAGCGGCAGGTCAACCACAGGTGCAGCCAAACCGGTAATTTCATGGGCATCACTGCCCGCGCAAACCTCGCACTGGGCATCTTTGTTTGCTGGATCACAATGATAAGGGCAGGATTTGACCGTATCCAATTCAGGCAAAAGCGCTGCGAGTGCTCGGACCGCTGTGGTCTTACCCGTTCCGCGATCCCCTAGTGCTAAAACACCGCCGAGACTTTGATCTGTTGCGCATAAAATGATTGCGAGCTTAAGCGCATCCTGCCCGACAATCGCTACAAACGGATAGTTTCCCGCTCTATGCGTCATGTATGCTTTCCCTTCCACAGCACATCAAAACACTATTTTTATTACATATTATTATGTCTATTTTCTTTGACATACACAAGCCCTATAGTGTTGGCATGTTAGACAAGCTGACAGATCACCCAACCGGAACGGATGCGCCGCATCGGGCAATGTGCACCGATTGCGGGATATCCAGAACGTCAAAGCCTGAGCGCTGCGGCAAGGCATGTCAATTTATTAAACCCAATTACCCAAAGTTGGAAAAGCAGGTGCATGGGCGTATTCGCAACGCCTCACTGCAACCGGACGAAGCCTTTTTTGGTCCGTTTCTTTCCATGCATCGCGCCGGGTTAAAGCGCCATCGGGAAGGCGCGCAATGGACTGGCATTACGTCTGAAATTGGCAAAAGGCTTTTAGAAAGCGGCAAAGTCGATGCTGTTATCGCGGTCAAACCACACGAACTTGATCGATGGAAACCGCAGCCCGTTCTGGTTACCGATCCAGAAGAAATGAAGCACTGCCGTGGTATGCGAATGGGATACGCACCAAGCCTTGCCCTGTTAGAGCCTGCCATTGAAGCGGGACACAAACGCATCGCCTTCATTGGCATACCGTGTCAGGTCTATGCGCTGCGATCCTTAGAAAAAGAACTTGGGTTAGAACGGTTATACGTGATTGGCACCCCATGTTCAGACAACACAACAACAGCGAATTTTCACCAGTTTCTGGCGCTGCTGAGTGAACAGCCAGAAACCATAAACTATCTGGAATTTCGCGCTGACTATAAGGTCGAGCTGCGGTTTGATGATGGCCGGAGGCAGGAAATTCCATTTCTGAAACTCCCCATTTCCAAGTTACCAGGAGACTTCTTCCCGCTCACCTGCCAAACTTGCGTTGATTACACCAACTCGCTTGCTGACATCACCGTCGGATATATGGCGGGCGAAGGCGACCAATGGTTGATCGTGCGAAATGAACGCGGCGCTGAACTACTTGCTCTTCTCAACGATGATTTAGAAACAAAGCCTTTGCGAAGTTCTGGTAAACGCCGCAAACATGTTGAGGGCTTCAAGGCCAATGTGGAAAATTCTGTAAACGGCTTACCCTTGCGAACCATGCCGGAGTTTGTCCGCCCTATCGTTGCCTGGCTTATGCCAAAGATCGGGCCAAAGGGACTGGAATTTGCCCGTACACGCGTTGAGATGAAGGCAGTGGAGACCATTCTGCACTTGCGCAGAAAACAACCGGCAAAAGTCAAGAATTTGGTCCCGGAACACGTTTGGAACCTTGCCGAATCCTATGGCCTAAGCAAATCCGACCACGAGTAAGCCTTGCCAAACATCAAATTATGTCTAATAATTTGGACACAATAGTTGTCCATTCTTATTATGTTTGAGGTATGGACGTAAGGGAGGTCCCATGTCGCAGCAATCCAAAACGCCACTACTGGATAAGATAAAAGTGCCAGCGGATTTGAGGCGGCGCGAGCGACAAGAACTTACCACTCTTGCAGAAGAATTGAGAACAGAACTGATCGATGCGGTGTCCGTAACCGGTGGACATTTGGGTGCCGGACTGGGTGTCGTGGAGCTTACGGTCGCGCTACACTATGTGTTTGAAACCCCGCATGACCGCATCATTTGGGACGTGGGTCATCAGTGTTACCCACACAAGATTCTGACAGGTCGTCGGGATCGCATTCGCACACTACGGCAGGAAAAAGGTCTCTCAGGCTTCACCAAACGCGCTGAAAGTGAATACGATCCATTCGGTGCCGCGCATTCTTCGACGTCGATTTCCGCTGGCCTTGGCATGGTTGAAGCCTCGCGTCTTGCTGGTGAAAAACGCAATGTGATTTCGGTTATCGGTGATGGTGCAATCACAGCGGGTATGGCCTATGAAGCCATGAACAATGCCGGAGGCATGGACGCGCGGCAGATCGTGATTTTGAACGACAACGACATGTCTATTGCGCCGCCAACGGGTGCAATGAGCCATTACCTTGCTCGACTTGTATCAGGTAAAACCTATCGCTCTATTCGTGAGGGTGCAAAACAGATCAATCAGCGCATGCCAAAGTTTATTCAGGAAAGCGCACGTAAAACGGAAGAATACACGCGGAATTTCTTCAACAATGGCACAATGTTTGAAGAACTGGGCTTCTATTATGTCGGCCCCGTTGACGGCCATAATCTTGATGCGCTTGTGCCCCTGTTAGAAAACCTACGCGATAGCAAGCAAGGTCCGATCCTTCTTCATATCGTAACAGAAAAAGGTAAAGGCTACGCGCCTGCCGAAGAAGCCTCCTGCAAATTGCATGCTGTCTCCAAGTTCAACGTAATCAATGGCAAGCAACAAAAGTCGGCTGCGAATGTGCCGTCCTACACCAAAGTATTTGGCCAATCGCTTGTGCAAGAAGCCGAAGACGACGAAACCGTGGTCGGCATAACAGCAGCCATGCCTTCTGGTACAGGTATCGATATTTTTCAGAAAGCGTTTCCGGAGCGCACCTATGATGTGGGCATTGCGGAACAACACGCGGTAACGTTTGCAGCGGGCATGGCGTCCGAAGGGTATAAGCCGTTTTGCGCGATTTACTCGACCTTCCTCCAGCGCGCTTATGATCAGATCGTGCATGATGTATCTATCCAGCAATTGCCCGTGCGGTTCCCAATTGATCGCGCAGGGTTTGTCGGCGCTGACGGGGCAACACATGCGGGATCATTTGACGTTGCTTATTTAAGCTGTCTTCCGGGCTTTACCATCATGGCGGCATCGGATGAGGCAGAGCTTAAACACATGGTCGCAACCGCTGCGGCCTTTGACGAGGGACCCATTGCATTCCGGTATCCTCGGGGAGAAGGCGTTGGCGTGGATATGCCGGAACGCGGTAGCATATTGGAAATAGGCAAAGGGCGCATTGTTAAAGAAGGCGACAAGATCGCGCTTCTTTCCTTCGGTTCAAGATTACAAGATTGCCTTGCCGCAGCAGATCAACTTGAAACCCATGGGCTTTCAACAACGGTGGCTGATGCGCGTTTCGCCAAACCGCTGGATACTGAACTGTGCGAGCAACTGGCGCGTGAACACTCACTCTTGATTACGGTAGAAGAGGGTTCAACCGGCGGTTTTGGATCTATGGTCTTACATCATTTAGCAAGCCAAGGCCTTTTGGATAAAGGTTTGAAAATCAGAACGATGACAATGCCTGATGTATACATGGACCAAATGTCTCCCGCCAGAATGATCGAGCAAGCGGAACTCGATTGCGGAGGCATTGTAAAGCAAGCGCTTTCCGCCATGGACTTGCGACAAGCCGGCTTTGTAATGGCTTAACAGTAACGCTCGGACGTTTTCTAAAAGCTGTTCAGAAACCGCTTTGAGGTCAACCTTCGCCACATTTAACAACTTAAACGATATTTTTTCGACCAATACACGTATTTGTATGGACTGCGCTTTTAAGTTGTTATAAATTTCTTCCCTAATGATGTGATTTTTATTATTGCCCGCCACCATATTTGTTCAGCTTGGCGGGCTGGGTCGGAATTTGAAGAACACCATGACTAGAACGCCTTCTGTAATTTATGAAATGCTCCGTTCTTTTGTTTCAGTGGCTGATACCCTGAACATATCGAAAGCTGTTGAACACCTGGGTTTCACCAGACAAACCATTCGTCGACACTTGGATGACCTCGAAATCATCGCTGGAGGCCCGCTTTTTGAGGTTAGAAACCGTCAATACCATCTGACTAATATTGGCGAAAGACGGATTTCGGGGGCAAAAGAGCTTGTATCAAACATGGACGACTGGGTTGAAGATCAATACGCATCTTCGTCTGAACTGAAATCGGTCCAATTTAATTCTCCGGAAAATAATTTTGTTTACTACCTACAACAGCACGAATTGGTGAAAGTATGGGATTGCCCTACCCCATTATTGTCGTCCTCGCTTTCTGCATGGTGCCGTTCGCAGGCTCGCCTCGAAAGCGATGCCTTTGAGGCACTGCGAGACTATTTGTTGATTTATCGCAAATCGCGCGGCAACTGGCTTTGCACATTTGTGGGGCAAAAGTCTTCTTTCGTCTCTTGGCTTGGGCTGACATGGGCACAAAGTGCTGTTGGAAAAATCATTGGTGATGATGAGAGTAACCTATTCGATCACAAGTTTGTTTTGTCAGCTTACGACTCAGTCATGACATCGGGTGCTCCCCGATACGATCATATCCACTCTGCCTATTCACGAGATGGTCGGGATGAGCTGGAAACAGTCAACTACCAACGTCTTCTGCTGCCGCTGCTTTTGCCAGATGGCGAGCCCGTTTTAGGTGCAATGGTAGCAAGGACAAACCAGTTGGATTTCGGAAATTTGGATGTGGGGGAAATACCTTTGATATCCGAGGAGCTGCTTATGGAGTTCTCGCCATAGGTTAAACGAAACAGTCCCAAAGCAAATGCAGGGAGCGAAGGGACAAAAAAGTGTGTGGGCTTTTTTGTGATGCATACCGCAAATTTATTAAACGTTCAGCAGGTCGCTGATCGCTGTAAAGAACTGATTGCGCATCTTGGGGTGGAGCTACAAACCGGCACTGATTTTGAGGTTTTTAATTATCTCTCTTCTGACAGCGACCGCGAGCAAGCGCTTGATCCGATTTTCAAACCAATTGAATCCGACATTGAGGACGTAAAGGGCCTTTGGCTGATTGGGCGGGATGCAAACAAGGAAATCGTTCAAACTCAGGCTGTGCGCTCGTTGGAA
>CALLHT010000193.1 GCA_938009335.1 uncultured Rhizobiaceae group bacterium | reverse complement strand
GCTCGGCTTCCATCAGGAACTTTAGTAGACGTATTGTGCGGGCAGCCAGAACAGAAATGTGCGGTACGGGTCACAGGCGCTTCGTGTTTTTTGCGCACGCCTGCTCTTTCTTCATAGTAAGCCAGTTTCTGCTTGATGCGGTTTGCAAGGCCGCCGGGAAGTTCAAACGTCAAAAGACGTGATGAGATGGCACGAACAGCAACGCCAGCAGTCATCTCTTCGTTGAGCTTGAGGATGTGATTGTCCTCATGATCGAATTTTCCAACAATTCTCGGTCGTACATCTGCGCGCCAATTAAACAACTGTTGCTTGATCTGGTGTTCGATGATCTCGCGCCGTTCTTCGATTACGAGAACTTCCTCCAAACCCTCGGAGAACTGTCGAATACCTTCCGGTTCGAGCGGCCAAGGCATGCGAACTTTATAAAGGCGTAGTCCGATCTCATCAGCGGTTTGTTCGTCAATACCAAGCTGGCGAAGTGCTTCGCGCACGTTTTCAAACGCTTTACCGGATGCAACGATACCAAATCGCGGCTTCTTACTGTCGTAAATCAGCTGGTCAATTTTATTGGCCCGGGCAAAGGCGAGGGCTGCATAACCTTTATGCTCCTGAAGACGTTCATCCTGATCAAGAATAGCATCCGGCCATCGAAGATTGAGGCCACCTTCCGGCATTTCATAGTCGGTTGGGATGATAAATTTGCGATGCTCGCCTGCAAGATCAACCACACCCGTTGTTTCAATGGTGTCCGAGATAACCTTGTAGCCGACCCAAGCGCCTGAATATCGTGACATCGCAATACCAAAGAGGCCAAGTTCCACAAATTCATGAACGCTGGTTGGAAAGAGCATCGGCATGATTGCAGCCATAAAAGCATGGTCTGATTGATGCGCGACAGTAGAGGATTTGGCCGTATGATCATCGCCAGCAAAGGCCAAAACACCGCCGTTTTTATGAGTGCCTGCAGACGTTGCATGTTTGAACACATCGCCGCTGCGATCAACCCCAGGCCCTTTGCCGTACCAAAATCCAACAACACCGTCTTTGTTAGCGCCGGGTGTCGTATCAAGTTGCTGCGACCCCCATACAGCGGTTGCGGCCAAATCCTCATTTACACCGGGTTGAAAGACAACGCCTTCATTGTCTAAGTGCTTTTTGGCTTGTGTAAGTGCGAAATCATATGCGCCAATAGGAGAGCCGCGATAGCCGGAAATGAACGCACCGGTATTTAATCCTGCTGCCCGGTCTCTTCGCATTTGAACCAATGGCAGGCGGACCAAAGCCTGCGTTCCGTTCATGAAGACCTTGCCTTCGGTCGCAGTATACTTGTCTTCAAGCGTAATTGCTTTTGAAGCAAGATCGGCAGGTGATTTGGTCTCTCCCATAGGGCCTCCGGCGGATTCTTCTTTGCGGTATAATGACTGATCTTAGCAGGAATTACAGCCTAATTTTATCCTATGTCATGCGGTTGCGCGCAATCTTTGAGAATTAATTTCATCAATATTAGGATAGAAGTTTCTATAGCGGGAGTTCGGTCGTATTTTTAACCTCATTTAGTGCGAAATGAGAGTTCATTGTTCCTACATATGGGAGCTTAACCAGCTTTCCCTTTACTGCCTTTTCGTAATCCCGAACCGAGCTGACAACCACGCGTAACAGATAATCAAACTCACCGCTCATGGTGTAACACTGTAAGATTTCAGGAACGGTGGTTGTTGCTTTCTCGAAGCTTTCAAGCGCCTCTGCTGAATGTACATTGAGTTTTACAAACACAAATATTGAAACGTCCAGCTGCACCTTCTCAGCATCCAGAACACTTCGGTTTCGCATGATAACACCGGATTCTTGCATTTTCTTGATGCGGCGCCAGCAGGGCGTGTGGCTCAGGCCGACCTTCTCGCCAATCTCACTGATTGCGATGTCTGAGTTTTGTTGCAAAATCCGCAAAATTTTTAGATCAATTTCGTCCAATTTCATTCATCGATTCCTTTTGATCAATCAATTTGTAGATGATTTATCTATGATTAGAAACCTGGATAGGATTTCTATCTATTTTAGGTGATCCTGCGCCTAGCATGTTCAAACACCAATAGAACTCTCCTCTTTTTTTTCGTGCGCTTAGTCGGTATGAGTTTGGAAGAAATTTTCACGGAAAAGACCGATGGCCCAATATTTGGTTGCAGCTTTTTATAAGTTTGTTTCCCTTCCTGATTTTGAAGAAAAGAAAGTGCTGATCGAAGAGGTTGCGGTGAGCAACTCGGTGATGGGGACAATTCTACTCGCGAGCGAAGGCATCAATGGAACCGTTTCCGGCCCCGAGCATGGATTGCGCGCGTTGTTGGCGTTCATAAAAGAGGATGCGCGCCTCGCTGACCTGGAGCACAAAGAAAGCTGGGCTGATGAGAATCCGTTTTACCGCATGAAAGTGCGTTTAAAGAAAGAAATTGTAACGCTTGGTGTAGAAGGCGTTAGCCCGACGAAGGCAGTGGGTGAATATGTGCCTGCAGAAAAGTGGAATGATTTTATCAGTGATCCCGAAGTCACTGTTATTGATACCCGTAACGATTACGAAGTTGCGATTGGTACATTCAAGAACGCAGTAAATCCGGAGACGAACAGTTTTCGTGAGTTCCCGGATTGGCTGGACGCGCAAGAAGGCCTTCCAAAAGATGCAAAGATTGCAATGTTTTGCACTGGCGGAATCCGGTGTGAGAAATCCACTTCCTTGCTGAAAGAACGCGGATTTGAAAATGTTTATCACCTTGATGGCGGCATTCTCAAATACCTGGAAAATGTACCTGAGTCCGAGAGCCTTTGGGACGGAGAGTGTTTCGTCTTTGATCAAAGGGTTAGCGTTGGCCATGGCCTAAAGCAGGGGCCTTATGACCTATGTCATGCATGCCGTTTTCCAATTACAGAGGATGACAAGACATCAGAAAAATACGCTCCGGGAATTTCTTGTCCGCATTGCCATGATACAATGAGTGAGGAACAGCGCTCAAGATTTGCAGAACGTCAGCGTCAGATTGAGTTGGCGAAAGCCCGGGGCGAGGAGCACATTGCTGCTGATCAATTAGCTCAGAAAGAGAAAAAGCGCCTGGAAAAAGAAGAACACTCCAGACGCTCAAATCAGCAATAAAACGGTGTCAGGCCAAATGGCCGATACACTTGGTTAGTGTCTGCTTCGCGCAGCTGCTTGATTGGATAGAGCGTCCAGCATCTCGCCGTGCAGCATCAGCAACTTATTAACAGCATCCAGTTCGGAACCAAGGTCTTCTTTCTCGCGCCGAGTTGTTTCTAAATCTTGTTGTAGCGCTTGAGCGGTGGTTTCAAGTTCTGTAATGCGGCTTAGATGTTGGCCTTGATACTCAAGGCTTTTGACGTTTAATCGCTCATACTTGCTTTTGAGCTCAGAAAATGCGTCGCGCTCCATCTCTGTTTCCTGGGATATGAGCGAGATTTTTTCACTTGTTTCTGAAAGTTTCAATTCTTTTTCAGTCAAACGCTCCTGCATAGCGCGGATAGTTTGGCTGGCGTTGCTTAGATTGGCTGTAGCTGCTTTATTTTCTTTTGTAAGTTCCGTATGCGCTTGTAAAAGTGCGGAAACTTCGCCTTGTGCTTCTCTCAGGTGTTCATTTGCACGCTGATTTTTTGTCTCAAGATCTGCGATGGTTGCTTTTGCATCCGCAAAATTGTGCGTCATCGATTCTTGTAGCGCTTCTAAAACGTTTATTTTCTTAATCTGCTTGTCGACAAGCGTTACCTGTTCACGGTTAGAAATGCGAAGATTCTCTAGTTCTATCTGTGCGTCGTTTAGCTCTTTACGCGCGGCATCTGCGCTTACGAATTCTGCTTCAATTCTGTTGATGAAAGCCAATAGGCCACCAGAACTCTCGATCAAGTTGCCAAGTGCTGCTGTTTGACTTTGGAATGTGGAAACAAGCGCTCTGCATTCTTCGCGGTTCTTTTTGAAAGCGTGCTGCTCTTCGATTTCTTTTGTGTAGGGAGCGAAGGTTTCAATTGCAGTTTCGCAGTGTCCTGCCGTTTCCGACATGGCAGCCATGATTTCTGCTTCTAACTGCGGCGCAACAGTAAGTTCTATTGCTAAATCCGTTTCCAGTTGTCTGGCCATCAAATGTTCAAGGCGTGCAGCCTTTATCCGCGATCGTACGGCTTCCACCTGATTGTCTGTCATCTGAATGGAATGAACGTCATTATTGGCAACGATCTGATCGCCATCGAAGCCCTCTGTCTGGACAGATGCTGCAAAATCCTGTTTTTGTAACGCCGCACTAGAAGTCATGAGATCCCCCGTTGATTCATGTTTCATGATTCTTGGGCCGCCGCCCCAGCTTGCGAATCACTTTACGTGTTCAGAATATGACAAGTGGAATCGCAACACAAATTGTGTGGAAAAGTAAAATTTGCATTGGATTAAGGAATTATTAACCATGCCGACTTTCGAATCACCTGTACTTTATTCTTTTCGTCGATGCCCTTATGCCATGCGCGCAAGATTGGGCCTTGCATCCAGCAAGCAGCAAGTGGAGTTGCGGGAAGTTGTTCTTAGAGAGAAACCCGCAGAAATGATTGCAGCAAGCCCTAAGGCAACTGTTCCGGTACTGGTGTTGTCTGATGGGGCGGTGATCGATGAAAGCTACGACATCATGCGTTGGGCTTTGAGCCAGAATGACCCTGAAGGACTACGCGACTATACGGAAGATACCCTCATCCGGATAGATGAATTGGTAGCGGAAAGTGACGGGCCATTTAAATCGGCGCTCGATCGATATAAGTATCCAAACCGCTACGAAGACATAACCCGTGAAGAACAGCGCGAGTTAGGCGCAGCATTCATGCAGAAACTCGACAAAATGCTGGATGGGCAATCCTTCTTGTTTGGAGATCGTTTCTCGTTTGCTGACGCTGCAATCCTTCCCTTTGTTCGCCAGTTCGCGCATGTAGACCGTGATTGGTTTTGGGCAGATGAGTGGAGTAATGTCATCCGGTGGCTCGAAGCATTTCTTGAAAGTGAACGTTTCAAGGGAATCATGATGAAATATCCTCAATGGAAAAGCGGCGAGGATGGCATACCCTTTGGCAAGTGATTTTACACACTCCCGTGACGCTAATCACGAAACCGCTCAACTCGATGTGTATTTATGTTACATGCCAAAAGCGAATAAATACGTATGTTATCTGAACAAGGTATTCGATTATTGTTTAAAGGAAATCTCCATGAACGTTACACGTCGTCAATTTGGTGGTCTTGCACTTGCTGCTGCTTCAACCGTTGCTTTTGGTGCTACACCGGCGCTTGCAGGCGCTCGCAAGGGCACTTTCTCTGGCCGTAAAGGTTATCAGGCATCTGGCACCGTGAAGGTGAAGAAGAAGGACGGCAAGACCAAGGTTGTTTTGTCTGATAACTTTGTATTCGATCCTACAAACAAGAATCCACCGGACATCAAGATCGGCTTTGGTAACGGCGAGCAGTATGCCAAGGGCTCTAAAATCCATAACAAGCTGACAAAAAAGAAAGGTGCTTCAACCTTTGTTGTTCCAGCAGGAATTGATACCGACAAGTACAACGAAGTCTACGTATATTGTGAAAAGTTCAGTGTGATCCTCGCGGTTGCGAAACTGAAATAACCAACCATTCTTTGGGACTCCTCCCCAAAAACAATAAGAAAACCGCCCTCGTTGGCGGTTTTTTTATGATCAGATCGTGATACGAATTCAGTCTACAATTGGATTGCATTGCTATGTATAGCCAAGATTCGTTTTTCGGCCTCACAGTGCCCGGCCAAATCGGCCTTGTATTTCTCAGTAGCGTTTTGTTTCTGCTGATGCTTTGGGTTGCAAGAAAGGTTCTAACCCGTCTTTCTGTTCCCGCACGTGTACTAGGCGCACTTTTCCTGTTTTGGATATTTGTGTGGTGCTCGCCGCAAATCTATTATCAATATTATCATCTGCTCTTCGAAGGCTTACCTTATCAATGGGTGATTTGGCCACCTGCTTCACCTCTCGATGCGTTGAAACTCTTGGTCTTTCAAGGTCCGCAGAACCTGTCTGCACATAGTCAAGGCATTCTTGGATGGTGTTTGCTGATTGTGCCGTTTTTGAAAAGGCGTTCCTTCTAACCGCTAAACGCAAGCGGCAAGCGTTTCGCCAATCTCTGCGTTGATCACACAATCTGCAAAACGATCGAGTTCTGTCGGGTCACGATTCAGGATCGCGAATTTTGCGCCATTGCGCTTTGCATGAAGTGGCAGAACTGCTGCAGGCTGAACCACCAGTGAGGTGCCAATCGCGATGAACAGGTCGGCTGTCTCTGCAATTTCAAACGCGCGGTTTGTTTTATCCGATGGCATGCTTTCACCGAACATCACGACGTCAGCCTTTATTAAACCACCGCATGCCGTGCAACGCGGACCAATACCGGTGATTTCAAACTGTGTTCGGCAGGCGTCCATTTCATGAAATAGGCTACACTCAATACAAGATGCGGTTGTGGCGTTGCCGTGAATTTCGATCATCTTTTCAGAGGGTGCGCCGCCGCGTTGATGCAAGCCATCCACGTTTTGCGTAATCAGGCATTGTGCTTTTCCGGCGTCTAGCCACTCCGCGATTTTGCGATGACCTACATTGGGATCGACTGCGCCAATCTGGTCTTTCATGTAGAAGCGGCGATGCCAGTCTTCGATACGCGCCTCTTCGCTTTCTATGTATTCTCCGTATTGAACTATGCGAAATTGCTCCCATAACCCGCCGGGGGAACGGAAATCCGGCACGCCGGATTCAGTAGAGATCCCGGCTCCCGTTAGAATGACCATGTTTGAAGCTTGGTCTATGAGTGTTTTGAAGTCTTTGAGAGTGTCAGCCATGCTGAACCAGTTTGCCGTTCTTTATCCCCGGGTAAAGCCCGAGGATATCAGATGACTTTATCCAGGTGAAAGGCCACGGAGTTTTTCAGAACGTCGGCGCAATAGTTCTACAGTTGTGAGAAGCATAATCGACATCAGCACAAGGATCGTTGCGACCGCAAGAATGGTCGGGCTAATCTGTTCGCGTAAACCAGAGAACATCTGACGCGGGATTGTGCGTTGATCAACGTCTGCCATGAAGATAACTGCCACCACTTCATCCAGTGATGTAATGAAGGCGAACAGCGCGCCGGAAATCATGCCCGGTAAAATGAGTGGCATGATCACTTTGAAGAAGGTTGTGAAGCCATTGGCGCCCATACTTTGGGACGCGCGAATAAGTGAGCGGTCAAAGCCGGAAAGGGTAGCGGTTACGGTGATGATCACGAAAGGAACACCCAAGGTTGTGTGTGCGAGAACAAGACCCAAATAGGTTTTTGCTAAACCATCTGGATAGCCCGGGATTACACCTTGCATTGTGCCGCCATAAAAGAAGAACATGCCGGTTGCTGTGATGACGAGCGGCACAATCATCGGCGAAATCAGCAGGCTTGTGATGGCAGAGCGGTAGGGCATTTCCGGGCGCGAAAGGCCAAGTGCCGCCAGTGTGCCGAGGAAT
>CALLHT010000192.1 GCA_938009335.1 uncultured Rhizobiaceae group bacterium | reverse complement strand
AGCGCCATCGAAATTCGTCTGATCTCATGGATTGCTGTAGAGATTGTCTCCATCGATTTCTGGATAGGCTCTCGGATTTTTGGAGATCGTTTTGCATTCTCATTTGCGATGTCCAGACTATATCGCGCGGAAACCAGCATTTGAGATATCCCATCATGTAGTTCTGTTGATACACGTTTACGCTCATTTTCCTGTGTATCCACAATCTCCCGCGCCAATTCTTTAAGACGGGTATCTGCAAATTTTTGCTCAGAAAATCTCACAAAAGCTAACAATATACTGGTAAGCGCGATTGCGCCTGCGGCCATGGCCAACAACACCCACCTAGTTTGTGCGAGGTTTTCATCCAACTGTTGCTGAACTTGACCAATTTGTGCGGCAATGTCATCAGTGTAAAGGCCGGAAGCGATAACCCAATCCCAATTTTCCAAATACACAGACATGCCGATTTTCTCTGCGCGTTGTCCCGTTGATGGCTTCATCCATGTGTACTGATAAAATTCACCTTGGCGATAATCTGTTTCAAGAAAGCCTTTTGTTAAGAGTTCAAGTTCCGATGCATAAGATTGAAACACTTTGTCTTCCTGTAACTCTGATAAGAGCGGATTGTCCAAGGGTTTGCCGTTGCTTTTTGACACAAAAAAATATTCATCATCGCCAAATGTCATATTAGTGATCATATCTGCGACCTGCTTTTGAGCTTGAAGCCTCGATACGTAATCCCATTGATAAAATGGGTCGACGGCAGCTCGGGCAAGTTTCACGTAGTTTTCAAGTTCCTCACGCTTGGATTGGCGGATCATCTCTTCAACCACTTTTCCTTGTGAAGCGGCAAGGCGCTGCGATTGCGCATCAATGAGCCAAAGGGCTGCAACAGAAATTAGTATGATTGGCAGAATCGTAACAGCGAGGAGTTTTGCTCTAAATGACATAGGCTTGTCCTGTTTTTATATTAGGTGAAAGGTATCGTGCGAGGTGGAAATGGTAAAGGTGGAGCAATTTAGTTCAGTAGAAATACTGATAACTTTGGTACTTGCACTAATTGCTAATATGACGTCTACTCCCTATCACAGGAGGTGAGGGGAGGAACTCTCAATCAGTTTCTGTTTTCTCATGAAGCATCGGAGCACTTGCGCCGGTGCATTAACTACATACGGAGGAGTTATCCAATATGGATAGACGTAAGTTTCTAACTGGTGCTGCCGTAACAGGTGCAGCATCTGCTACGCTTGCAGCCCCAGCGATTGCGCAATCAGCAAAAGAGTTGGTTATTGTTTCAACATGGCCTCGTGATTTCCCGGGTCTTGGTGTTTCTGCGCAGCGTTTGGCAGCACGGATCAATGAAGTTTCTAATGGTGCAATCAATGTGCAGTATTTTGCTGCTGGTGAGCGCGTTGGTGCTTTTGATGTGTTTGATGAAGTTGCTTCAGGTAACTCACAAGCCTATATCGCTGCTGACTATTACTGGGTTGGTAAGCACCCTGGCTTCGCATATTTCACATCAGTACCATTTGGTATGACTACTGTTGAGTGGAACGCGTGGATCAAGTTCGGTGGCGGCCAAGAGCTTTGGGATAAAATCTCAGGCGAGTTCGGTCTTAAAGCACTGACTTGTGGTGCTACCGGTACACAGGCTGGTGGCTGGTTCAACAAAGAGATTGAATCTGCGGATGACTTTAAAGGTCTGAAAATGCGTATTCCTGGTCTTGGTGGTTCAGTGCTTTCCAAGCTTGGCGCATCAACAGTGTCACTTCCAGGCGGTCAGATTTATGAAAACCTTGTTTCTGGTGCGATTGAAGCGACTGAATGGGTTGGTCCATACAATGACTTCTTCATGAAGTTCTACGAAGCTGCCAAGTTCTACTACACCGGTGGTATGCATGAGCCAGGTGGTGGACTTGCATTCGGCATGAACAAAGCGTTCTACGACGGTCTTACAGACTACGAGCGCGCTGTTATCGAAGCTTGCTGTAACGAAGAGCACGCTGCTCAGTTCGAAGAAGCAATGGCTCTAAACGGTGAGTACATGCAGCGTCTGATCAACGACCATGGTGTTCAGGTTCGTGCGTTTAACGACGACGTATGGGATGCAATGGGCGAGGCTGCTGAGGAAGTGTTTGAAGAAACACGCGGTCACTCAGCACTTGCTGCAGAAATCGACGATGCGTTCCAGAAGAGCCTTCGTGAGATTGGTGGCACAATGGCCCAGTTTGAGGGCACATTCGTGAACCAGCGTAACCGCGTTCTAGGCCTCGGCTAAAACCAAATCAAAGACCGGCGAGACTTTCTGTTTCGCCGGTTTTTTTATCTCTACAGAAATCGATTCCTAAATTCGGAAAACACATGGGGGCTCTATGACTGGGGAACCGCAAGATTCTGCACGTAGTGCTGTTAAGCCTGCTTTATTCGTGCGCACGTTTGGCTGGCTCACTCTTACAGTCCTTGGTGCCTTCTTAATCGCTAATTTTCTAAATGTTGGCTATAAAGTTCCAACCGTAACAAGCGGAAACCCGATCATGCTTCTGCTTTATGCAGTGGCGATTGGTCTTGGTCTTTTTTACGTTATGGGGTCGCGAAACAAGCCTCTGCGTGAAGACGCTCTTCTGATACACAATTTCAACGTCTACCTTGTCCGCGCCTGCTTCTGGGCTGTTCTTTTTGTCGGTGTTGTAGACATGACCATCGCGTTCCTGAGAACCGAAAACCTAGCCGGATACTTCATGTCGGACGGCCTGGTGAAAGAGATGGTACGGCCTCAATTTATTGGCGCCTACGTTCACGTCCCGCTCATTATTCTAGGCTTCATCGTTGCGGCATTTACCCGGACACTTGGTTTCATGTGGCTTGCCCTACTGATTGTGGGAGCTGAGCTACTCATCGTGTTGTCACGTTTTATCTTTTCATACGAACAAGCATTTATGGCAGACCTTGTGCGCTACTGGTATGCAGCCTTGTTCCTTTTCTCATCCGCTTATACCCTGTTTGAAGAGGGGCATGTTCGCGTTGACGTATTCTATGCGGGGTTCGAAGAGAAGACCCGTGGATACATTAATGCGGTTGGAACCATTTTGCTTGGGATGTCGACCTGCTGGGTCATCATTTACATTGGATTTGATGGTAAAACGTCGATCATAAACAGCCCAGTCGCGAATTTTGAGGTTACGCAGACAGGTTCTGTGGGCATGTTTGTGAAGTATCAGATGGCAGCATTCCTAGGAGTGTTCGCAATTACGATGCTGATCCAATTCGTAAGTTATCTATTTGAGGCTATGGCAGACTATCGCCAGGAAGCCGGTAAGCGCGAAGTCGCTGCAATTTCGCACTAGGAGCGCTTGATCATGGAATTGTTCTTCCTTCTTATTCTTATGGTGGTCATGGCGTATGCTTTGGGTGCCGGTTATCCCGTTGCTTTTGCGCTTCCAGGCGCTGCGATAATCACCATCGCATTGGCTGCTTTGTCAGGCTGGCTTTTTGCTGGCAGCACAGACGCGTTTTTCCATTCTGGTGGGCCGTCACAGTGGCTCACTGCGGGGGTGAATAACCTACGAGGGGTCTATTGGGTTCCCGAACGGGACACGCTTATTGCGATTCCACTGTTCATTTTTATGGGCATAATGCTTCAGCGTTCGAAAATTGCTGAAGATTTGTTGATAACCATGGCGCAATTGTTCGGCCCGGTCCCAGGTGGTTTGGGCATTTCTGTTGTGTTTGTGGGCGCACTGCTTGCTGCAACAACCGGTATTGTTGGTGCGACGGTTGTTGCCATGGGACTTATCTCGCTGCCTGCGATGCTCCGTAACAACTATTCTCCGTCTCTCGCTACGGGTACCATCGCGGCGTCGGGAACGTTGGGGCAGATTATCCCGCCGTCGATTGTTCTGATTATTCTTGCCGACCAATTGGCGGGTTCCGCCGACCAAGCTGGCACATTGCGTAAAACGCTTCATAAAGATAACACCGGCGAACTTTCCATGCCGAGTATCTTTGATGTGAGTTCAACCAGTGCAGGTGAGATGTTCCTGGGTGCTTTCGTGCCCGGTATCGTGCTTGTTTTGCTGTATATGCTCTACATCTTGGTTTTTGCATTTCTTCGTCCTGCATCTGCGCCAGCTGTGCGATATGGCGGTGATTTCGATCTGCAGTTCTGGAAGAAAGTTGTTCTGACGCTTGTTCCGCCACTTGCACTGATCTTTCTCGTACTAGGCTCAATCATTTCGGGTATTGCAACGGTAAACCAGGCAGGAGCGATTGGCGCTTCTGGCGCTTTGATCATGGCCGGATACCGTCTAACCGAAGGGCAGTCTCGCGCTTATTGGCCTGCGTTGATTTCTATCGCATCAATTGTGTTGATCGCTTACTGCGTTTCAAACTTTGATACGAATGTTAAGAATATCAAAACAGAAGCTGACCAGTTCGGCATCTATATGGCCGCGTTTGGTGTTTTCACATTGGTTTCCGCTCTTGCTTGGAGTGGATGGCGTGCTTTCGTTATTGAAGACACGTTACGCGGTGTAATGATTGAAACAGCTAAGACCACGTCTTTGGTTTTTATCATTCTACTGGGTGCAGCCATGCTAACTGCTGCATTCCGCGCGTTTGGTGGCGAAGAGTTGGTGAAGCACTTTCTTGAAGGACTGCCGGGCGGCTTCTGGACCAAGTTTATCATCGTGATGGCGGTGATCTTTATTCTTGGTTTCTTCCTCGACTTTATCGAGATTGCTGTTGTGGTAGTGCCAATTGTAGCACCGATCCTGTTGTCTGACCCATCCGCAAACATTACAGCGGTTTGGTTGGGTGTCATGATTGGTTTGAACATACAGACATCATTCCTCACGCCGCCATTTGGTTTCGCACTCTTCTATCTGCGGGGTGTTGCTCCGGCCGCGGTTAAGACCATCCAGATGTATAAAGGTGTGATTGCCTTTATTGGATTGCAATTGGCTGCATTGGTTATCGTTGGGCTATATCCGGCACTTGTGAATTATCTTCCTAACCGTGCACTTTTGTTGTCTGAAACTGCTCCGCCGCCACGTGCTCCACAATTACAGTATTGTGTTGAGGAGTATGTTGGACAGGAGTTTGCTGAGAACGGCGATAAGATCATGGCTGCAATTAAGACAGCGCAAGGTCTTGATTTAAAGGCACTACCAAAGGACCTTGTAAAAGACTTTGCAAAAGGTGCGGAAGAAGCTGAAAAGGCACCTGAACTCTTGGATGCAGTGTTTGCGGCCGAGAAAGCAGTAAGTGACGCGAATTCTGATTATCGCCCGTTGCATACTGAAACGCGCGCTATCCAGCGTGAAATGCGCGTAATAGATGCAAAAATCAAAGGTCTGCAGAACGATCTTAAGCGCATTCGTGGCAATGACGATGCGGCTGAAGCAAGTCGCGCGCCGATTAACGAAAGCATTGCTGCATTTGAGGCTGAAAAAGTAGAACTTGAGGGCACTATTTCTCCGGATTGGGAAAAGGCCAACAAAGACTATCTTGCACTTCTTAAAGCTGAGAATACAGCGCGGTCGCAATACCGCCGCACTGTAGATAATGCTTACGAGCCGGTCACACTGCTTCTATCAACATTGAGGGGCAATGGTGCGTTCACAGAATTGGGTGAGCCGCTAAAGGCGTTGGT
>CALLHT010000191.1 GCA_938009335.1 uncultured Rhizobiaceae group bacterium | reverse complement strand
GTCTTGCCTGAGTTGAGATCAGCGACAACTTTGTCAGCTTCTTCCTTGTTAGAAAGAACCAACTGCTCGACTTTTCTACGCTCTGGTGTGGTGAGGTTGCTGCGACGGTTTTCGTATTCCGCCTGCAAATCTTCCTCTGTCACGTCTTCTGGCTTCACAAGTTTCGCCGCTTCGATTTGAAGGATATTCACCTTGCGATATTCTGGTGCGACGAAGCGTGTCTTGTTGTCTTCGTAGTATTTGGAAATATCCTCGTCCGTTGGTACCGGTGTTTCTTTGACAACCTCAGATCCGAACTCCACATATTCGAACACACGTTCTTCATTGCGGAATTTGCTCAATGCGTCCGTGAAGGCTGCAGGCAGTGAGAGAGAAGCCGCAGTGCCGTCCTGCAATTGATTGCGCATAGCAACAAGTTTTCTGCTAGCGATATAGTCAGTTTCCGAAATGCCGTATTGACGGAGCGTTGCAGCAAGGGCGCTTCTTGAGAAGTTTCCTGCTAAATCCCGGAAAGTAGGATCAGCGGCAATTGTTTTGGCAAGTTCTTCGTCGGAGACACCCAATCCCATCTTACGAGTGTTTTCATCCAGAACCGCGCCCGCAACAACCTGGTTCAACACATTCTGCCGAAGACCAAAAGCATCCGCTTGCTGTTGGGTAAGACGACGTCCAACCTGCTGAGACATAGCGAGGAGCTGGTTTTCATAAGCCAGACGATAATCAAGCGTCGATACTTTAGTGTCACCGACTTGAGCCACTGTTGTCTGATTGCCAAAGATAATGCTGCCGGAAATGCCCCAAATGGCAAAACTAAGCACCAAAAGGCCGATTAGAATTTTTGCCAACCATCCGGTGGAACCACGGCGTAGGAAATCAAGCATTTCAACTCCTGAAAATCTGAATCTTGTTTGTTTCGTATATCGACTGCGAGGAGCAATCACAAGGATTTGTCTTTAAAGGATTTGTGAATGACAAAACACCCCAATTGCCTTTCTGACATGAACCGTAGATAAAGCAGAAAATTGCAGCGGAGATATGACATGACCCCCAATATTAAACCCTTGGTTGCTGGCAACTGGAAGATGAATGGATTTCGCAATTCCCTTTCAGAACTGGGAGCCATGACTGCCGGGTATGACATTGCCATGCGCAATCGCATTGATATGCTTTTATGCGTGCCCGCGACCCTGATTTTTGCAGCCGCTCAGGAAGCTCTAGGAACGCGGGTTCACGTTGGCGGTCAGGACTGTCATTTCAATCAGGTTGGTGCTCACACAGGTGATATTTCCGCGGAGATGATCGCAGATAGTGGCGGTACGGCAGTTATCGTCGGGCATTCAGAACGCAGAACCGACCATGGCGAAACGAACGCAATCGTGAAATCCAAAGCAGAGGCGGGGCTGCGAGGCGATCTACTCACAATCGTTTGTATCGGTGAGACGGAAGCGCAACGAAAAGCCGGCGAAACCCTGGATGTCCTTAAAGATCAGCTGGACGGATCAATGCCGGACGATTCAACGGCTGCTAAGGTGGTGGTTGCCTATGAGCCCGTCTGGGCGATTGGTACGGGGCTGGTTCCATCTGCGGCTGACGTTGAAGAGGCGCACGGCTTTATGCGCAATAACCTGACGGACCGATTTGGTGACAAAGGCGCTAAAATGCGTTTGCTTTATGGCGGTTCTGTAAAACCGGGCAATGCCGAAGAACTCATGGGCATCGCCAACGTGGATGGTGCTTTGGTCGGCGGCGCGAGCCTGAAAGCAGAAGACTTTCTTGGAATTTGTGCAGCTTACGAAAAACTTTGCTGATTTGAGACAATTTCTTGAAACAGCGCGCCCGCGTTGTTAGATGCAGCATAAGCTTTGCATTCTTGCATTCACATGATAAAGAGCGCTCAAACTCAGGGCAATATGCCCGTTAATCTCAGGATTTACCATGGAATCGGTTCTAATTGTTGTTCACCTGCTCATTGTCGTGGCATTGGTGATTGTGGTTTTGCTTCAACGCTCTGAAGGCGGTGCACTTGGCATCGGCGGTGGTGGCGGCGGCGGAGGCGGTGGCTTCATGTCTGCTAGAGGTGCTGCAAACGCGCTTACTCGCACCACAGCCATTCTGGCTGCCTGTTTCTTTGCAACATCCATCGCACTCGGCATTTTGTCCGGCGTTGATAGCGGAAGCGGTGTTCTCGATAATCTGCCACTTCAAAATCAGGACGGTGGTACGGGTGAGGGCATTCTTGATCAACTCGGCGGCAGCGATACGCTTAACCTCGGCGGTGACGATGCAACCGAAGAAGGCCAAGTTCCGACAACGGAATAAGCCAAATTTGCAAGAATTATGTAAGCCCCGAAAAAATTCGGGGCTTTTTTTGTGAAGAAATCATTTTTTACTACCCGAATCGTCAGAACAGGTTTAATCCTCAAATCCCATGGCTCGTTATGTTTTTATCACTGGAGGCGTGGTTTCCTCACTTGGCAAAGGTCTTGCGTCAGCGGCACTCGGTGCGCTGCTACAAGCCCGTGGGTACAAGGTTAGACTGCGTAAATTGGACCCTTATTTGAATGTTGATCCGGGGACGATGTCTCCCTATCAGCATGGCGAATGCTTTGTGACCGACGATGGCGCAGAGACCGATCTTGATCTCGGTCACTATGAGCGCTTCACCGGACGTCCCGCAAATCAGCAGGACAACATCACCACGGGCCGCATCTATTCGGATATTATTGCGAAAGAACGCCGTGGCGATTACTTGGGCGCGACGGTGCAAGTTATTCCGCATGTTACCAATGAAATCAAAGAGTTCGTGCTGGATGGCAATGACGACTATGATTTTGTTTTGTGCGAGATTGGAGGCACGGTAGGTGATATTGAAGCGCTGCCGTTTTTCGAATCCATTCGCCAGCTTGGTAATGATCTGCCGCGCGGCCAGTGTATCTATGTGCATCTGACGCTGATGCCGTGGATTTGGGCTGCGGGCGAACTTAAAACCAAGCCGACGCAGCACTCTGTGAAGGAGCTGCGTTCGATCGGCATTCAGCCGGACATTCTGCTGGTGCGTGCAGATCGTGAAATTCCGAAAGAAGAGCGCCGCAAGCTCTCGCAATTCTGTAACGTGCGTCCGTCAGCCGTTATCCAGGCGCTGGATGCGAAGTCGATCTATGATGTGCCAATGACGTACCACAAAGAAGGTCTCGACCAGGAAGTGCTGGACGCGTTCGGCATTGACCCCGCACCGAAGCCCGATATGCGTGTATGGGACGAAATCAGCAAGAAAATTCACAATCCCGAAGGCGAAGTGAACATTGCCGTTGTGGGCAAATACACCGTTCTTAAAGACGCGTATAAATCACTGATCGAGGCGCTTTACCATGGTGGCATCGCTAATGAGGTTAAGGTCAATCTCAAGTGGATTGAGTCGGAAGTCTTCAACAAAGAAGATCCGGCTGCGCATCTGGGCCAAGTCGATGGCATTCTAGTTCCGGGCGGCTTTGGCGAGCGCGGTGCTGAAGGCAAGATTAAAGCGGTAACGTACGCGCGCGAAAACAAAATACCCTATTTTGGCATCTGCTTTGGCATGCAGATGGCGTGTATCGAGGCGGCTCGCAATTTGGCAGGCATTGAAAATGCTACATCAACTGAGTTTGACGAAAACGCCAAAGAGCCTGTTGTTGGCTTGATGACCGAATGGATGAAGGGCAATCAGCTGGAAAAACGCGAGGCAACGGGCGATATGGGCGGAACCATGCGTCTGGGTGCTTATCCGCATCCGTTAACCGAAGGTTCGCATATTGCGGAGATCTACGGCTCTACGCAGGTTTCTGAGCGTCACCGTCACCGCTATGAGGTTAATACGGATTATAAGGATCGGTTGGAAGAAGCTGGATTGATTTTCTCAGGCATGTCCCCTGACGGCCTGCTGCCGGAAACGATTGAATATGACCGCGAGGTGCACCCGTGGTTCATAGGCGTGCAATATCATCCGGAACTCAAATCACGACCATTCGAACCGCATCCGCTATTTGCGAGTTTTATCAATGCCGCGAAAGAGCAGAGTAGGTTGGTTTAGAACGATAAAGAATTGACATTAATCTAACACCAAATTTTGTTGACTTTATACTAGGGTTGGGTTATTTTGTTCTTGTTACGTTCATGGTGTGGAAAGATGACTGAACAAGATCGAAAAGAAGAGTGGGACGCGAAGATGCGTAAGATTGACGCTGAAATCGCCAATCTGAATGCTGCAACAGCAAAACTTGTGTCAGAGAACCAATGGTATCGTCTGGTGGTTGGCTCCGGCGTAACGCTGGCAATCGTTGCAATTGCAAAGTTGTTTCTGTGATCTTGACTACTATGAATAGCTCAACACGGGTTCTATATCTCATTATCTTGACCGGGTTTTTATTGCCAATCTCTACCCAAGTCCAAGCCCAATCTCCGCATGAAGCACCGCTTTGCGAGGCGGCAAAAACTGGGCGCGTGATTGAGCTCATCTACGATAAGGACATCAGCAAAGGCTGTGAGCCGCGTCTGGTGGATGTGCATCAGGTGGCAATCGGCAAGAATGGTCAGCTCTACATGCGCGGATGGCAAAGCCGTGGCTGCACCAAGGGCAGGGACTTTGAAGCGGTTCGCACTTATCGGTTCGACAAGATTAAGTCGGTTACGCCGATTGATGGCACGTTTGGCGAAAAATCGCAGGCCAAAAAGCAAGAGGGCTGGAATGGCTGCCTCGGCAATAATTGCTTTATCGAGAAGAACATCTGCGAGTAGGGGCTACTTCTGAATTTCCCCGCCCAACGCTTCCATGACCATTTTTTGGAAGTGATGCACGGCGTGTTCTGAAAGTTCTGTCTGGTCTTTGTCGACGACAAACCGGCCCTGATTATAGCCCTTTGACTGCAAACCTCTCTGCACGTTGACACAAAGCGAAATATCCTCAGGCTGAAGCACGTCTTTTTGATAGTCCATTGCTTCTTTAAGTTGCTTGGAAGGTGTCGCGTTCTCTGTAAACCAATCCTGATGCTCGATTGTGTTACCAACCCCATCCGGGATCATTTGCAGCGTCGAAATATTCGTTTCACCAGGATAGGCCCATATCGTCAGGTTCGGCCAGAGGAACCACCCACAATACCCAAAGTCCACATCACCCTTTTCAAAGCTGAACGCAGCGGAATCGGTGGACCGCACATTGTCAGACACATGGCTTGAATAAATGCCGTTGCAGATGCTGCGATAGGTATTCATGTCGACCAAGTCCACAAAATCACGATGCGCCGGATCGCAGTGGTAACACTCCAGGAAGTTGTCGATCATCACCTTCCAGTTGCACTCAACGTGATAGGTATCGCGTTGCGCAAAGACTAAATCATCGATTTTTGGACAATATTTCCGAATTTCCTCTTCAAGTTCAGGTGCTTGCAGAGCGAGGGGTGTCGCGTCACCATCCAGATTGACGAAGACAAACCCGCAGAAGGTTTCCACACGAATGGCTTTAAGCGAGAAGTCGCATTTGTCGAAATTCAGGATATTTTCTGAATTCCGCGCTGCTTTTAGCGTGCCGTCCATATCGAAGCTCCAGGCATGATAAGGGCATACAATCAGGTTCTTTTTACCGGAACCCTGAACCAGCTCGTGCCCACGATGAGGGCATACATTGTAAAACGCATTGAGATCGCCGGAACGATCCCGCGTTACGAAGACTGACTGATTGTGGATGTTTGCAGAAACAAATTCACCTGCTTCCTTCACCTGTGACTGGTGGCAGACATAATACCAATTCTTGTAAAAAATCGCTTCCTTCTCAGCCTCATAGATTTCCGGTGAGGTATAAAACCGCGCGGGCATAGTGAAAGAAGTGGCGGGGTTGGCGCAAAAGGGCTGGTCACCCGGCTGGATCGTGATGATGGGTACGTTCATGTCTTCCTCCCTAATCTGGGAGGGTAATTTCGAAATACCAATCTTGCAAGAACTTGCTTATCCTTCGCCCAAACACGCTTGCACGACGATCTCAATCCGCATATTGGGGCGTAGAAGCTCTTTCACCACAACGGTCGCGCGGTTGGGGTAGGGTTCTGAAAAATATTCTTTGTAAACCGCATTCATCGCTGGCGCATCGCTCGCTTCCACAATGAAGATCTGAAGCTGTGCGACATCGGCAAGAGAACCTCCTGCGGCTTCCATTGCTTTCTTTAATTGAGAGAAGACGCTATGCGCTTGCTCGGTTATGTCGCCGTCTACTTTTACGTCCAGAGATACCGGATCACGTGGGATTTGCACTGAAAAGACACGGTCTTGAGATTTAACAGTGTTCGATGCCAATCCACCTTTGGGCAAGCCCCAATCAACAACGTCAAACATCTATGTCTCCAATTCTAAAAGTTGATGACTACGCTTAGCACTTGGAATACCCTGCAACGACGAAAAACCTCATCTGAACACAATAAAACGTAAGCTCATTTCCATGAAAACAGTTTTCTACACACGCAACGGCCCGGCAGACTCGGTTCTAGAGTTTGCTGATAAACCGACACCTCAACCTCAGACGGGCGAAGTTTTGGTCAAAATGGCAACCTCTGGCGTGAACCCGTCCGATGTAAAATCCCGCGCTGGCCGTGCGCCTGCCTTCGATTTTGTGGTGCCGCATAGTGACGGCGCTGGCGTGATTGAGGCCGTAGGTGAGGGGGTAGACCAATCTCGTGCGGGGGAGCGGGTCTGGATATGGAATGGCCAATGGCAGCGCCAATGTGGGACGGCGGCTGAGTATATTTCTGTGCCGGAATTTCAGGCCGTTAAACTGGATGACGATATTCCTTTTGAGATTGCCGCCTGCTTTGGCATTCCGGGACTGACAGCCGCACATGCGATCGATCTCTTAGCCGCTGATAATGCAGAGACCGTTTTGATAACAGGCGCGGGCTCGGCTGTAGGCCACTACATTACGCAAATGGCAACCCTGATGGGCCGCAAGGTCATTGGCACAGCATCATCAGGCAAGTCGGACATCGTTATGGAAGCAGGCGCCATTGCCTGTATTGACTATAAATCCGAGAATATTGCTGACCGCGTTCTTGAGCTGACTGATGGCGAAGGCGTGGGGGCGGTCATTGATATGGATTTTTATTCCACATCCCAGTTGATCGCTTCGCCTGCCTTGCAAGCCAAAGGCGCGATCTATTCCTATGGGTCAAATGATATGGGCGCGATTGATGTGCCATTTCGCGATCTCTTGTTTAAGTCGATCACGCTTCAATTCTTCCTAGTCTATGAATTGGATGAAGCAGAGCGTCTAGCTGCAATTGACCGGTTAAACTGGTTTATGCGGTCCGGGCAGGCCCGGACAAGAATTGCGCATACACTGCCGTTGGAAGAAGCCGTTAAAGCGCACGAATTGGTGGAAACCGGTCAGGCAAACGGAAATGTTGTACTGACGATTTAGTCTTGTATTGAGACGCTTATTCGGGCATCCAACGCTTATGAAAAAACTATCTCCAAGAAACTTAGATCACGTCGTTTTGCCAGTGCCATCCTTAAAGGTTGCGCGTGAACGACTATCGAAACTCGGCTTTACAGTTGCACCGGATGCGCGGCACAAATTCGGTTCTGAGAACGCTTGTGTGTTCTTTGAAAACGGTACGTTCATCGAGCCGTTGGCTGTTGGTCATCGCGAAACTGTTGAAGCAGCGATTGATAAGGGAAACCCATTCCTACGGCGCGATATGGCCTATCGCTTCCGTAATGGTGATGATGGATTTACGTTCCTGGTTTTTGGCGATCCTGACCCCAAAGCAGAACGCAAGAACATCAAAAAGGCAGGCTGGGAAACGGGCAAGCTGGTTACGGTTCGCCGTCCGGGCGTTGCGGTAAAGGTTGCCCTTGGTATTGATGAAAGATCGCCCGATTTTGCATGTTTCTTATGTGAACGCCCAAGCGGACCGCCATCTTTTCCGCAAGAAATGACAGGTCACGCAAATGGCGCCATAGGCATCACGCGGGTTACGCTTTGTGAGCAATTGCCGGAGGATTTCCAGTATTACCTTCAAACCATGAGCGGGCAGAGAGAAATCCGATCCCATTCATTTGGTATGGAGTTCACGCTGCCAAATGCCAAGATCTCGGCGTTGAACAAAGCGGGGTTGAAGCAACATTACGGCGTTGATGCTTCGGATGATCGCGGATTAAAGGCCGTTGCTTTCGACATTGTGGTCAAGGATCAAAAGGCTGTTGCAGATCACTTGGCGGGGCAAGGAATCGAGACCAGAACCATCGGTCAGCGGTTGATTGTCGATCCTGCTTCAGGGCAGGGCGCAATGATCGCCTTTATCGAAGGCTAAGCGGATGACCGAACAAAAGACCGTCCATGTTGGTGATCTGGCATTTGCAAATGATAAGCCAGTCTCGTTTATTTTAGGGCCATGCCAGCTGGAAAGCCGTCAACACGCGTTTGATATGGCGGGCAGTATCAAAGAGATTTGCGAGCGTTTGGGCACAGGCTTTGTCTACAAATCCAGTTACGACAAAGCCAACCGAACATCCATTGATGCAACGCGTGGAGCAGGGCTTGAAGCGTCGATGGACGTATTTGCAGATTTGAAAAAGGAATTCGGTGTTCCGGTTTTGACGGATGTGCATTCCGAAGAGCAGTGCAATGCGATTGCGCCTTATGTCGATATCTTGCAAATCCCGGCGTTTCTTTGCCGCCAAACAGACCTGTTGATTGCAGCTGCCAAAACCGGCAAGATTGTCAATGTCAAAAAGGGGCAGTTCTTAGCGCCTTGGGACATGAAAAACGTTGCCAAAAAGGTTGCAGACAGTGGCAATGACCAAATTCTATTGACAGAACGCGGTGCAAGTTTTGGCTATAATACGCTTGTTTCAGACATGCGTTCGCTACCACAAATGGCAGAAACCGGGTATCCGGTAATTTTTGATGCTACTCATTCGGTGCAGATGCCGGGTGGCCTGGGGGGATCGTCAGGTGGTGATAGGGATATGGTGCCGCCCTTAGCGCGCGCAGCTGTGGCAACGGGCGTTGCAGGCGTTTTCATCGAAACCCATGATGATCCGGATAACACCATTTCATCTGATGGACCAAACATGGTCCGCCTAAATGAGCTTGAGCCATTATTGGAAAAGCTGATGCAAATCGATGCATTGATTAAGTAAAACGCAGTATCAATTTATTAATTATACGTATTATCAGTAATACAAGTATTTTTATGTATACCAATCTCAGGGAAAATGGGGTGTGGTATGTCGGATACTGTAATCACAGGAAATCAAGCTCAGTCATTTCGTGAGCAAGTCGGGTATTTTGTTCAAAACCCGATGTTTGAAAAAATCATTATTGCACTGATTGTCATAAATGCGATCACATTGGGCTTGGAAACGGTACCATCACTCGTGGCGGGCTATGGCGCGCTATTTATGGCGATTGATCATGCCATTTTATCAATTTTTATCGCCGAAATTGCTTTGCGTCTCTTTTATGATTTTAAAGGGTTTTGGCGTGATCCTTGGCGGATATTTGACTTTGTAGTCGTAGGAATAGCGCTCGTGCCAGCATCAGGAAGCCTCTCTGTACTTCGGGCACTGCGTATCCTGCGGGTGTTGCGGCTTGTGTCAACCATTCCGTCATTACGACGGGTTGTTTCAGGCCTCCTGTCAGCGCTTCCCGGTATGGGATCAATTGTATTCCTTTTGGTACTGATCTTTTACGTCTTTGCTGTCATTTGTACGAAACTCTTCGCTGCGGCCTTTCCCCAATGGTTTGGTTCCATCGGCGCGTCTGCATTCACGCTGTTCCAAGTGATGACGCTGGAAAGCTGGTCTATGGGTGTTGCTCGTCCGGTGATGGCAGAGTTTCCCTATGCTTGGGCGATTTTCATTCCGTTTATCATTGTCACCGCGTTTACTGTGCTTAATCTGTTCATTGGTGTTATCGTGAATGCGATGCAAACCGAGCAAGAACAGGAAGCAAAAGCTGAACGTGAGATCATGAAGGCGCAAAGCCAGCTTATACTGGATGAGGTGAAGGAGTTGAGGGCTGAATTGAAACAGTTAAAACGTTGATCAGCTTACTCGCGATCAAAAACTTAGTGTGCAAACAATCTGCAAGAGGCTGATTTTGAGAGTAATTTTATTCCAGACCCTTTACTGGATGACGTCTATCTTCTTCGGAGTGACAGCTATTCCGCTATTGTTCTGGCCAAGTCGGCATCCTGTCATGGGTTGGTTGCGACTATACACCAAGACCATTCTTTTCTGGATGCGGTGGATCATGGGCATAAAGCTTGTGGTCGAGGGTAAGCATCATGTGCCTGAAACAGGCTGTATCATCGCTTCAAAGCACCAAAGTTGGGGGGACGGATTCTCCCTGTTTGCTCAATTTCCTGATCTGGCGTTCGTAACCGGCGAACACATTACAAAGATCCCGGGTGTTGGACATATTCTTAAAAAGATGGATGTGATTGTTGTCGCACAATGCGGTGGTCCTGCCAGCCGTGCCGCTTTGATTAATTCAGAAATGGAACGAGCCAGAAAAGAAGACAGACGCATATTCATTTATCCTGAAGGCCGTCTGACAGAAGTTGGTTACTACGCGCCATACAAAAAGGGCGTCTTTCATATGTACGAGGCGTATCGTTGCCCCGTTATCCCGGTGTCAACCAATATGGGACTGTGCTGGCCCATGGACGATTGGAAACGCATGAAACCTGGAACCGTCACGCTGCAATTCCATAAACCTATCGTACCGGGCCTAGACAAAGATAGTTTCATGCAGGCGCTTGAAGATACCATTGAGGATGGCGCTCTTTCATTGCTACCTGAAGATTTTCCGCTGCCGGACGATCGCGAGATCAAAACGAAATGGGTGGCCTAGGGACCTTACTCAATAAGGAGTCTGGCCCTTAGAGATCGCGACCCGTAAGACCAAGAATCCTCTGATCATAAACCTGTTCGAGGCATGACATATCGTTGGCACATGCATTTCTGACTTTAAGCCAGTTTCCGTGTTCATCGGAAACATCCTGCATCGTGCCGGACGCAGTTGCAGTCACAAGCTTGGATGCAAGTAGAGAGGCAACCTGTTCATCTTTCACCAATAGGCTCTCATTGTTGCAAATCGCCATCTCGCTGGGCAATTGAGCGTTAGCGCAGGAGAACGATTGTGCGTTAGTAATACCGGTTAGCGCGAAGGTTGTTATGGGGAACGCTGCGGCAAGTATCGCAACAGACAGCAAGTTTTTTCTTTTCTTCATAGTTACACCTCTCCAAATATTATTGTTTTGGATGAGTGTCGGGGGCAATTTTGATTCTTTGATGCCGAAACTTAGGCAATTTCTGGATAAACTTGAGCGAATAAGTGAAATGGGACTTCATATGTCCGCAAACCTTAGCTATTAGAACACCATTATTCCTCCCAGCATTCCAAAGGTGCACAAATGACTGCAATCGTAGATATTCACGCTCGCGAAATCCTAGATTCACGTGGTAACCCGACCGTCGAGGTTGATGTAATTACAGAAGACGGATCTTTTGGGCGCGCGGCTGTTCCATCAGGAGCATCTACCGGGGCACACGAAGCGGTTGAGTTGCGCGACGGTGGCGCACGGTATTTAGGTAAAGGCGTCACAAAGGCTGTTGAAGCAGTAAATGCAGATATCGCCGAAGCCATCATCGGCATGGATGCAACCGAACAACGCGCAATCGACGCGACGATGATCGATCTGGACGGCACACCCAACAAAGCCAAGCTTGGCGCCAATGCAATACTGGGTGTTTCGCTGGCAGTTGCAAAAGCTGCAGCAGAAGCTTCCGCGCTACCGTTGTTTAAATATGTTGGTGGACCAAATGCATCTATTCTGCCGGTACCGATGATGAACATCATCAATGGCGGTGAGCATGCGGACAACCCAATCGATTTTCAGGAATTCATGATTATGCCGGTCGGCGCAGAGTCCATTGCAGACGCAGTGCGCATGGGTGCTGAAGTCTTCCATACCCTCAAAAAGGAACTTCATTCGCAAGGTCACAATACCAATGTTGGCGATGAAGGTGGCTTTGCGCCAAACATCGCAAGCGCTCCCGATGCGCTCGACTTTATCATGGCGTCGATTGAGAAGGCTGGTTTCAAGCCGGGCGAAGATATGCATTTGGCCTTGGACTGCGCGTCCACCGAGTTCTTCAAAGATGGCAAATATGTACTGGAAGGCGAGGGCCGTACTTTAGAGCCGGAAGAAATGGCTGACTATCTCGCGGAGCTTGTTGGCAAATATCCTATCATATCGATTGAAGACGGTATGGCCGAGGACGATTGGGAAGGCTGGAAGGCTGTAACCGAAAAAATTGGCGACAAATGCCAGCTTGTTGGTGATGATCTGTTTGTTACGAACTCCGCCCGTCTTTCTGACGGAATACGTATGGGCGTGGCAAACTCGATCCTTGTCAAGGTCAACCAAATTGGCACACTCACGGAGACACTAGAAGCCGTGGAAATGGCGCACAAGGCATCATACACCGCGGTTATGTCTCACCGTTCTGGCGAAACAGAAGATTCGACGATCTCTGATCTTGCTGTTGCAACGAACTGTGGGCAGATAAAAACCGGCTCTCTGGCCCGCTCAGATCGGTTGGCAAAATACAATCAGCTGATCCGTATCGAAGAAGAATTGGGAGCTGCCGCGCGCTACGCAGGGTCTTCAATTCTCAAATAGTTTTATACCTGCTCTCACATGTGATATGCTCCATTTTAAGGGGTCTTCTATGTGTGGGAGTAAGGCATGGCATCTTTTACCCAAGCGCATTGGGCGCAGATACACACCAAGCTTGATAGTGATGAGCAAGGTTTCGGATTGCCCGAGCGGAGGTCCGGATCGCTGGTTTTTTCTTCTTTTAACATCAGGAAGTTCGGAAAACTGAAAAGCGGCAACAAGATCAAACGCAGCGACGGTTCCTGGCGTTTATTGATCAAGTTCGCTGAGCGATGTGACCTGCTGGCAATACAGGAAGTGGGAGATGACCTGACGAGCGTAAAGCACCTCCTGGAAGCGCTTGGAGATGCGTACAGCTTTGTTGCTTCCGATATATCAGGTGCAAGCCCTGGCGAACGTGGCAATATTGAACGCCTTGTCTTTGTGTATCGCAACGATAAACTGCAACCTACGGGACTAGGCTCTGACCTTACCTATGAACGTTCTGACATCTTGCGCACCCTTTTTGATGAGCGTGACACGATACGCAATGATCTTCTGGTTAGGGAATCCGAAATGGATGAGTTTAACGCGAAGGTGGAGAAGTGGAACGAAGAGGTGTCCAAATGGGAGGAAACGGGTCTAAACGCTAAAGGCGGTACGTCAAAGCCTTCTAGTCCGCGAAAGCCAGCATTCTCCGTATCCGAGTTTCTGCAATTTATTCGTAGTCCTCATATGGTTTCGTTCAAGACGCTTGGTGATAAAGATGTGGAGCCTTACCGTTTCATCGCAGTAAACGCGCATCTGTTGTTTGGCGGTTCAAATACACAATGGAAGGGGGAGCGTTTACGCGAATTCAAGGCGCTCATGGATTGGCTGATTATTCGGGCTGATAAAATGGAGCGAATGTTTGAACCCAATTTCATTCTGTTTGGTGACCTTAATCTGGACTTTGAGAAAATCCATATTAAACGCGAGCAGATGACGGACTACCTGAAAACACTGAACCAAACCCGCCTCAAGCGCGCCGCCAAAATCAACATGCCGTTCATTAGCACACATCCTGACCAAGAAGATGTTTTCAGAACAAATGCGCGTAAGAACCAGACTTTCGACCATATCGCGATTATTGCTTCCGACAGACGTTTGCCACCGCCGCATAAAAATGATGAGGCAGGGAAAGAAGGTTCAGACAAGTTTGATTATGGTATGTTTGACTTCGTAAAGCTGTTTTTTGAGACGCTCCCAGAAGAAACAAAGGCAAATACGAGAAGTCCGAAATACTCACTGTTTCAACACGATGTGAGTGATCACATGCCGATATGGATCAGGCTTGAAAACCCGAAAGCCGATCAGCACAAATTTGTTTGGAGATAAGTGACGTTCTACGTTTCGGTAAACCACTTATTAATTCAACCGCACTAAGTTTAACGAGTTGATCAGTGTTTTTTAGTTTTGAGTAGGTTCAACCGTGGCGACCCGGCAGCGCAAAAACAGCAATCTGCATAGATTGTTCATCCCGATATTTTGTCTCACTTTGAGTGCGTATTTCTATTACCACTCTACAACGGGAAAATATGGATTGGAGTCTCACAAGCAAACCGTTGAACGTTCGCTTGAGTTGCAATTCAAGTTAGCATCTCTTCAGAGTGAACGGGAAGAGCTGGAAAACCGGGTCCTTCTTCTTAAAAATGGCTCAATTGAGCGCGATATGTTAGATGAGCAGGCGAGGTTCAATTTGAACCTGTTGCATGAGGATGAGATCGTAATCATGCGAATTGCTAATTAACTAAAAACGAGTTAATATCAAAATATCGTAATATAATCAGATGCTTATACTCGTCTGAATATTGTCGTTTTGATCTTGAAGTTTCCACATTTCTCCTTGATATTCGTGCTATTCAAGGAGTCCGTAAATGGCATCTACCCCCAAGAAGACCTCGTCCCGTTCTTCATCCAGAAAATCTACTGTTGTGAAATCTCCCGCACCGGAAAAATTCAGCAAAGAACAAGAGCTAAAAGCGTATTATGATATGCTGCTTATCCGCCGCTTCGAAGAGAAGGCTGGTCAGTTGTATGGCATGGGCTTTATTGGCGGGTTTTGTCACCTCTATATCGGACAAGAAGCTGTGGTCACCGGAATGCAAATGGCGCTCAAAGAGGGTGACCAAGTGATCACCGGCTACCGAGACCATGGTCACATGCTCGCATGTGGTATGGACCCTGATGGCGTAATGGCTGAACTGACTGGCCGCCGCGATGGCTATTCACGCGGCAAGGGCGGCTCCATGCACATGTTCTCAAAAGAGAAACATTTTTATGGTGGCCATGGGATTGTGGGCGCGCAGGTTTCGCTCGGCACTGGCTTGGCCTTTGCGAACAAGTATCGCGGCAATGATAGTCTCAGCGTGGCTTATTTTGGCGATGGCGCCTCAAACCAAGGTCAAGTCTATGAAAGCTTCAACATGGCGTCGCTCTGGGACTTGCCAGTAATTTACATCATCGAGAACAACAGGTACGCGATGGGAACTGCTGTGGC
>CALLHT010000190.1 GCA_938009335.1 uncultured Rhizobiaceae group bacterium | reverse complement strand
GATGGAAAAGCAAGCTGGAACTTCAAATCAGGCTCGCTGCAGCAAGCAATTTCAAATGCACAACAAACATCGGAAGAGACGAGCGAAACAGACGATGTTAAAGCAAGGCTTGGCAGTTTCGATATTGTTGATGGCTCCATAAAGTATCGCGATACTTCAAATAACATATCTCGCGAAGTCGCAGGTATTGCTGGGCGGGTCTTGTGGACTAACACAAGCGACAGCATGGAAGTCGACGTTGATGCGATATGGCGAAATGAAAAGATTTCCGTCGCAGCAATGATTGAAGAACCTATCAAAATTTTTGGTGGTGGAGAATCTGCGCTTTCCGCCAACTTCTTGTCCGGACCCCTTACCTTTGATTATTCCGGTAAGGCGAACATGTTCTCGAACTTGTTCGTAGAGGGCAATTTTGAAGGTAGCACCCCCTCGATCAATCGGCTTGCTGAATTCTTGAGAACAGATTTGGGTTCCTTGCGGATCATTGGTTCGTGGAGCGCAAAAGGTAAACTGAATGCGACATTGGAGACCACTCTGCTCTCCGATGCCACACTTCAGATTAATGACAACACTGCGACCGGCGTTGTCCGCCTCGCCCAAACTGAATCGGGCGGTCAAAAACTCGACGGAACTCTAGCGTTTGACGAGATTGAGCTTGCAGAAACCTTGACCTCAAGTGATTCCGTTGCCGATCCGATAGAAAATGCTGCACCGGAAAATTTTGATATTGATCTACGCATCTCCGCAAACGCGATAAACACAGGACGCTTTGCGCTTGAAAACGTTGCCGCGGTTATAAACAGCAATAAAAATGGATGGAAAATTGATATCGGGAACGCAGATGCGTTTGGTGGATCATTGGTTGCGCAAATCGCATCAGAAGTTACAGACGCGGGAAAACAACTCGCGCTGAAATTTACCACGAAAGCATCTGATGCCGAAGCGCTTGAGAGCATTATTGGCAAACAGCAGTGGTCGATTGAAGGCGCTTTGGACTTGAAGGGCGATCTGAGAACGCAGTTGCGGGCAAAATCTCTTGCAGAACTGCGCTTTAATGGAGAGCTTGTTGCTGCGTCCAAAGAGGGTTCTATCGACGGAATTGATCTGGTTGAGGTCTTTGAAGGCATCCAAAAAGGCAGCAGCGGCGTCGTACCTAGTGCAGCAAAGGATGGAAACACCGATTACGACGCGATGGATTTCAAAGTTTTCTTGAGCAATAGCATTGCGTCCATCTCTAAAGCTTCAATCATTGCAGATGGGACACAAATTCAGCTTCTGGGCGATGCTGACCTCACAAAAGGCACTTTGGCCATCCGCGCACAAAGGCTTGATGAAGAGGGACCAATTCCTGGCCGCATCATCATCGGCGGGACCCTTAATGATCCGTTGGTAACGGTGCGCTCGATTCCCGAGCCAGCAGACATTCATCCCGATGATGAACCGGACGATACGATCAAGGGCGATCAGACTGAGACCGAAGAAGAAGCGGGATAGTTCGAGGTCTTACTGAAATTCAAAGGCCGAGAAACCTCGCACCATTTCGTCTAGACCCAAGGGCCGTGTAAGCGGCGGATGGGCGCGTGAAACACACCCGGGCCGTTCACACAGACGACATCCCGGCCCCACCTTAATTGGCTCCCGGGCCCCCTTCCCCGTGATTCCATCAGCGTAAATCACATCATCGCTATGGGCGACATCAAAACCAATGAGAAGTGCAGTACGTTGTGGTCGGTCGAAATAACTGGATCGCAATCCTTCGACAGTGCGCCCGAGAACAACAAACTCAACTTCCTGGGGCGTCACAACCGTTTCAGAGAAGATTTGTCCCGGACTGCCAAATGCCTGATGCACCACGAGCTTCGGACAGTCACCACCAAAGCGGGTAACCGGAAACCCACTAGACCCTGCTCGCCTGATCCTGTTTCCTGCGGCATCCGTTTCCATCACAAAGAATGGAACTGCTGCATTGCCAGTCTTTTGCAACATGGTTAGACGCCAAGCGGCTTGCGCAAATGTTACGCCAAAACGCGAGCGTAAAACATTGATATCGTAGCGTAGTTTCTTGGCGGTCGAGATGAATTTCTCATATGGCAAGATCATCGCTAAGGCCAGAAGCCTTGCAAATTCAAATCGGGCCAACCGACGTGCTTCATCTGAGCTTAGTTTTAGAAACGCCACCTCTTCGTCGATCAATTCTTCCGCCGTTAAAAGCGCAACCTCTTGGGCCACTTCCTGCAACTGATCTGCAGGTGATAGACGCTCGGTCAGCATAAGCCGATTGGAATGTTTGTCGAAGCGTCGTCGCCACTCGGGCATGGTCTCAATCGGAAGCACTTGAACGACGATGCCCTTCTCTTGCAAAAGCCATCGCGTGAGGCCCGCCAAGAGGCCATCGGACATATCCAGTCCATCGAGAATTTCGGCAGCCTTGCGTTCAATCGCTGGAATATAGGGCGAGCGTTGTTCCAGCGCCTGACGCATCTCATCCACGGGTAAACGAGCCGCCGTCTTTACAGCATCACTCCCCTCTTCCGCCATCATGGTAGAGAGCCCGGATAAGCGATCCAATGATTCCCGATAAGCACGATAGAGTTTAGCCATGGCAGACGCGACATTCGGTGTAGCTTCCGTAAACTCCACGATCTCTGCCCGATCAGGAACTTCACTCTCCAATAGCGGGTCAGAAAATGCTTCCTTGAGCTGCGCGATCAGGTTTTCATCGCCTGTGCCTTGCAATTCCTCAAGATCTAGCTTGTAAGTGGATGCAAGTTTCAGCAGAAGCTGAACCGTCAACGGCCTTTGATTTCGCTCAATTAAATTCAAATAACTCGCAGAGACACCAAGTTCCTCAGCCATTGCGGTTTGGGTTAAACTGAGGCCCATTCGGATACGCCTGATGCGAGGCCCTGCAAAAATTTTCTGATCAGCCATTTCTTCCTCCACGAGGTTGCATATATGCTAATCTACAATGAGCATCTTTACAATCTTTACTGATTTACGGAATTCAGAGTAAATTTTCGGACAAAAACACTTGTTTGATCAGAAAACCTCTCAAATTTTGACAAAAAATCAGTTGCTTTGTAAAGATTTCGACATAATGCTTAGAAATAGTGTCAGTCCAACGACTGAAACACCAACGGAAAGATTGAAACAGGTCCCAAAATGAGCACCAAACCTCCCGTAAAAGAACGTTCCGCAGAAATGGCATCTTCCATGTCTACTGATGAACAGGCTGCCATTCGCATGGTTGCAAATGATCTACACCGATTGAATCAATCTGTCATGAAGGCGGTTGAAGCCGGTGTTTCTGTGGAGCTTATTCGCTCAGCACGTCACCATTGCGGTAACGGCAACTTTGGCGATTTGCTAACTCCGGTGATTGTGAAACAGGGCGGCTAAACCTCACTGCACATCAAATCGAATTCAGGGCCTGATCAAGTTCACCGATCAGGTCCTTTTTGTTTTCAATACCGACTGACAGTCTGATCAGGTTTTCAGGACATCCAGTCAGATCGCCTTCAATCGTGTGGCGATGTTCGACGAGACTCTCTGTGCCACCCAGCGATGTAGCGCGATGTATTCCCTCCAGATGGCGGCAAAACATCAGAGCATCATCGCGGTTTCCTTTGATCAAGAAAGACATTAGATAGCCAAACCCTCCCGGCATCTGGGCTTTGGCCAGTTCATGATCACCATGCTGAGCGAGTCCCGGATACCACACCTCATCCACCTTTGGATGCTGATCCAAAAATTCTGCAACTACCATGGCGTTGTCACACATCCGTTCAACCCGCAGCGGCAGTGTTCGCATTCCTCTTATCAACAACCATGCATCATGGGCAGAAAGAATGGCACCCGCGCCTGCGCGATGGGCAACTATATCCTGCCAATACTGCGAAGCTGAATCCTTGCACGTCAGCACCCCGGCCAAGACATCGGAATGACCGTTGATCGCCTTTGTTGCTGAATGCATCACAACATCTGCACCAAGGGTTAATGGTTGCATCAGAACAGGTGTCGCCGCAGTGGCATCAACGATCAGGAAACACCCGGCTTCGCGGCACGCCTGAGCTATTGCATTGACATCGCATGTCCGGATCCACGGATTAGATGGCGTCTCAACCATCACTAGGTCAGGCTTTTCGGATGCTACTATATTGCAAAAGTCTTGCGTCTGCGTGCTATCCGCCTCGATAAGAATAATCTCACGATGTGTGCAGAATTTACGCAGATAGGCAGTCGCGCCCCAATAGCACCCTTCTTGAAGCAAAAGCGTTTGCCCGCGCTTAAGTGGCTCGACCAGTGCAGAAATCGCGGCCATACCCGTTGAGAATAATAGACTTTTATCCCCACCTTCCAAAGCACAGATGATTTGCTCGGCCAATCGAACCTGATCATTATCCGCCCGCCCGTAGGAATTCTCGGGCACAACCAATTCATAAGCCTCATCTCGTAGGAATGTTGTTGATGGCTGCATCGGCGGCACGACGCCGCCAGATGCCGTGTCTACAAACCCATCGGCTCGTGCTGCGATTGTTTCAGAATGCTTCTGGTTGCGTTTTTCCGACAAGCTAAATCAGCCTTGACCTTTAGATTTTGCCCACATCGCGTAGGCAAAGCCGGAAAAGAGCATCAGCAGACCATACACCGCAATCGGAATAGACATTTCAGCATTACCCAGAATTGTCAAAGCAACCACAATGCCCAGCGTTGCGTTTTGCAAGCCGCATTCCAACGTGATCGCCGTGCGTTGATTGCGCGGTAGAGCCATGAATGCAGCGGCGCTCGCAGCAACGGCCATGGTGACAATATTGAGGACAATCGCTGGTAAGCCAGCTTGGGAAATCTGTTCAACAACAGTTTCGCGCTCTGCGTAAAGCGCACCCAACACCACTACAATGAATACGATCATGGAAAGCGGACCAAAAACCTTTTCCGCTTTGTCGGCAAATCCGGAACTGATCTTTCGAACAAGCAT
>CALLHT010000189.1 GCA_938009335.1 uncultured Rhizobiaceae group bacterium | reverse complement strand
TAGGCGTAATAAGGACGGTGTAATTTCAAATCTGCAAGGCATGTCTTATGAGACTGATCAAACAGTTTTTCACTTGGTGGAATGGCTCAACCTGGAACACCCGTTTTCACATCTGGCGCACGTCAAAACGCGTTGGAGAAGATGAGCTAGGCAATGTCTATTATCAGCACAAAGACGGCCGCCGTTATGTGCAATATGCAGATTTGGCAGAGGCAAGTGCTATTCCGCCGGGTTGGCACGGTTGGATGCATTATCGTGTAGATACACCGCCTTCTGAAGAGACGTATGAAGCCCGCGAATGGCAGAAAAGCCATCAGCCTAACCAAACAGGCGGTCCGAATGCGTATTTCCCGAAAGGTTCGCTACGTAACCCGGAAGAACGCCCGCGCGTTACCGGCGATTACGACGCTTGGACACCTTAATTCTTAGGTCTAACGCTCAAGCCATTTGCTATCGACGTTTTCTTGCCAGCCTTTGCGTTCCAGCTCAGGTGTGTCGTGATCTTCTTGCGGATATCCTACGCTGAGATAGGCTGTAAACTTCCAGTTCTGCGATACGTTCAGCAATTCGTTCATCGCATCAGGTTCAAGAATCGAAACCCAACCCATACCTATGTTCAGCGTCCGGGCCGCAAGCCAAAGTTGATGAATGGCGGAGATTGTCGAATAGGTGAGGGTTTCCGGCATAGTTTGGCGTCCCAGACCGGCACCTTCTTCCGGTGACATTTCGGTAAACACTGCTAAGTGAATCGGCGCTTCCTTTAGTCCGGCAAGTTTTAGTGCTTCATATTCTTTGCGCTTTTCATCGTCATAAATCTTGGCGGCAGCCTGATTTGCCTTGCTGAAACACTCTATTACAGCATTCCGAGCGGTGTTTGATGTGACGTTAACAACGCGCCAAGGCCGTGAATTTCCGACTGACGGAGCAAGTGACATGGCGTTGCGCATAACCAAGAGGTCGTCCTCGGAGACAGGCGTAGATTTAAAGTGGCGGACATCGCGTCGCCATTTCATCAAATCCAGTACTCTAGCCGTGTCGTTTTTTGTGAATTCCATTCGCCTGTTGTACAGGGTTTTGTGGGTTTTACGACCGCAATTGCGACGCGTCTTTCCTATGCCCGAATCCCATGCTAAGGAAGCTTACGTACGGGGAATTAGACGTTAAATGCGAGCATTAAATCATTCATTTACGGTTGCTGCAGTTGCATGCTGTGCTTTTTTGTCTGCAACCATAGCGGCTAGTTCTCAGAGCACAGACGCGCCAGCGACCGAAGGGCAGCGGATAGAGAACCGGGTTGCTGTTTTCTCTGGCATCGACAAAATTACCGGCCGCATCATTACATTCGATGTATATGTTGACGAGACCGTGCAATTCGGTGCTTTGCAGGTGACGCCACGGGTTTGTTATTCCAGACCGATTACTGAAAAACCGAAGACAACGAGTTTTCTTGAGGTGGATGAGATTACGCTGGATCGCAAGATTCGTCGCATCTTTACGGGTTGGATGTTTGCAGACAGTCCGGGGCTAAATGCGATTGAGCATCCAGTTTATGATATCTGGTTGAAAGACTGCAAAATGGAATCGGATGTGGCTCCGCCGTCATAAGACGAGAAATAAGACGTTGTTTGCAACGCTTCTTCCAATCGCTCCTGATACGTTTCCTGTGGTATTTCGATAACCCCAAACCGTTCAAGATGCTCCGTGGTAAATTGCGTGTCGAGAAGTATGAACTTGTTTTTGCGCATTTCCTGAACCAGAAACACTAAAGCGGCTTTTGATGCATCGGTAACGCGAGAGAACATGCTCTCTCCAAAAAAGGCGCCGCCCAGCCGCACCCCATACAACCCGCCGACCAATTTGCCATCAAACCAGGTTTCAAAGCTGTGGGCGTTGCCCATCTCATGAAGCTGAATATAGAGGCTCCTTATCCGCTTGTTGATCCACGTTGAGGGACGATCGGGTGTGGCCTCAGCGCAGGCATCAATCACGGCTTCGAAATCTCCATCAATCCGAAATTCGAAGCCGGATTTGCGCATGGACTTTCTCAAGCTACGCGGAATGTGGAATTGATCGAGCGGAAGAATACCACGTAGTTCCGGTTCTACCCAAAACATGCCAGGGTCGTCTGCAGATTCAGACATTGGGAAAATCCCGCAGGCGTAGGCCTTCAGCAAAACCTGCGGTGTAATTTCAAAAAACGTGTCTTCGACACCTGTCATCGGTTAATGAGACGCTTGATCCAGATATTTTTCAAGCCAGTGAATGTCGTAATCGCCAGTTTGCATGTCATCGTTTTGAACAAGCTTCCGGAATAATGGAATCGTCGTTTCGATGCCATCGACAACAAATTCGTCCAGCGCACGGTTCAAACGACGAAGACATTCCTCTCGGGTACGCCCATGCACGATCAGTTTACCGATGAGGCTGTCATAGTGTGGGGGGATGTTATAGCCCTGATATACGCCTGAATCGACGCGAACGCCGAGGCCGCCTGGAGGGTGGTAATACTCGATCTTGCCCGGTGAAGGCACGAAGGTCTCAGGATGCTCGGCATTGATCCGGCATTCGATCGCATGGCCTGTCAGGATAACATCTTCTTGTTTTGTGGAGATGCCAGCACCAGCCGCAATACTGAGTTGTTCATTCACAAGATCAATGCGTGTGATCATTTCGGTCACGGGATGCTCAACCTGCAAACGCGTATTCATTTCGATGAAGTAAAACTCGCCGTCTTCGTATAAGAACTCGATTGTGCCTGCACCGGAATAACCCATGCCTTGAATGGCCTTGGCGCAAATCTCGCCGATTTCCTTGCGCTGTTTTTCGTTAAGGGCAGGGGATACAGCCTCTTCCCAAACCTTCTGGTGACGGCGTTGCAAGGAGCAATCGCGTTCCCAAAGGTGGATGCCGCCGCCTTTACCGTCACCCAAAACCTGAATTTCAATGTGACGCGGTTTGCCGAGGAATTTTTCGATATAGACTGCATCATCGCCGAATGCTGCACCCGCTTCACTGCGGGTGGTCATCAGTGCTTGATCCATCTCTTTTTCGTTGTTCACGACCTTCATGCCGCGACCACCGCCGCCGGATGCGGCTTTAATGATCACCGGATAGCCGATTTCAGCAGCGATGCGCTTCGCGTCTTCTGGTTCACGGACTTCGCCTTCGGAACCAGGGACGACAGGAATGCCAAGTTTCTTAGCAGTTGCTTTCGCCTGAATCTTATCACCCATGGTGTGGATGTGCTCAGCAGAAGGGCCGATAAAGGTTAGGTTATGCGCTTCCAGAATCTCCGCAAACTTCGCGTTTTCTGATAGGAAGCCATAACCGGGGTGAATAGCGTCAGCTCCGGTGATTTCACACGCAGCCAAAATTTCATGAATGTTGAGATAACTGTCACGCGAAGGAGGTGGGCCAATACACACGCTTTCGTCGGCAAGTCTAACATGCATCGCATTTGCATCAGCGGTAGAATGCACAGCTACAGTTTGGATGCCGAGTTCTTTACACGCGCGAAGGACGCGTAGGGCGATCTCTCCACGGTTGGCGATCAATACCTTGTTGAACATGTGCTTTTGGTCCTACTCGATCAACAGAAGTTGTTCGCCGAATTCAACCGGTTGGCCGTCTTCCACCAGAATAGCGCTGATTTTGCCTGATTTCGGAGCTGGGATTTGGTTCATGGTCTTCATCGCTTCTACGATCATGACCGTGTCGCCTTCTTTTACACTGTCACCCACTTTCACAAATGGATCAGCGCCGGGTGCTGGTGAAAGATACGCTGTGCCAACCATTGGGGAAGGAACATTACCTGCGGGTTTTGCATCAGCGGCAGGTGCAGCTGCTTGTGCTGGGCTTGCGGCAGGTGCGGCGGGTGCTGGTGCCGCGGCCACAGGCGCATGTACTTGAATAGGCTGCGCCGAAGATGTTCTAGAAAGCCTGATGCGCAGGTCGTCCTGCTCAACTTCAATTTCAGAAAGATCTGTCTCGGTCAAAAGGTTCGCGAGATCTTTGATCAGGTTTTGGTCAATTTGATTTTTCTTTGTGGCCATATCAGTCAGTCTGTTTCTCTAAATAAAGGGAAATCCGCACTGCAAATCGGATTTAAGGAAATTCTTACGACAGAATCGTGGCTTAATCCACAACATTAGCCGTTTCACGTGCGGCTTATACACATAGAAGCGGTGAGTTGGAAACCCTGAGTGGGGGCTATTTCGGGTTTATTGTCAGTTAAGCTGTGATGCCATTTCCTGTTTGAGTTGATCATAGCCAACCGCACCGAAAACGACCTTATTACCAATCACATAGGACGGTGTGCCGGTGATGCCCAATCCGTCGGCTAACCCATAGACATCGCTGATCGATTCGATGATATGAGACTTCTCCATTTCAGCCCGAAGAACTGCTTCATCAGCTCCCATTTCAAGTGCCAAATCCATTGCGCGGTCGCCGTCTTTTGGACCCGGCAAGCCTAGAAGCTCTGTATGGAAAAGTCCGGCCTTCTCAGGCATCAGTTTCGTGAAAGCAAGGCTAACACGTGACGCTTCAATTGAACCTTCGCCCAAAACAGGGAATTCTTTTAGAACAAAACGAATGTTTTTGTCGTCTTCTACAATCTGGCGCATGTCAGCGAGTGCGCGTTGGCAAAAGCTGCAATTGTAGTCAAAAAACTCAACCACCGTGAATTCTGCATCCGGCGAGCCAAATACAAGCTGTCCTTCTGTAGAAAATAGCTTCTCCTGGTTTTGGGCGATCACATCTGTTTGTTGTTGGCTCAATTGTTGCTGCTGCTGCTGTTGCAACGCTTCATTGATCTCCAGCATCAGTTGCGGATTTGCGAGCAGGTATTCACGGATGATTTTCTCGACTTCGGCACGGTTCATGGTTTCCTGTGCCTGTACAAGCGAGACTGAAAGAAGTGCTGCAATACCAACGACCATACCGAAGGTTTGCCGCATAACCCTTGCCCAATATTTCATAGTAGTCTCCCTGTATCCCTTTAACCCGACACTTATCTGCTGAAATCCATAATATCCTGAAGTCGGCGCCATTGCGGTGACCCGCGTTTAACCCGTGGCAGTGCCCTAGCTGCAAACTGTTTGGCCTCTTTTACACGGCCTTGCAAGAATTTCTCTTCTGCGGTTGCTGCAATCGCCAGAGATTGATTTCCTTGCTGAGCATAAGCGCGCGCCAATAACCCATATCCGCGTGACGAATACTTGTCTCTGCCGACCCCGGCTTTCAGCGTCTTAATCGCAGTTGGTAAATTTGCTTTGTTGCCCGTTTCAATGAGCGCATGTCCAAGCTGTATTCTCAAAAGCCCATTGTTGCGCGGATCAAGATTGACGGCCGTTTGAAAGGCTTTTGCAGCCGAACTTGCCTGACCGGAACGAAGCAGCATTTCCCCCCTTATTTCGTGGAAATAGGGATTTTTGGGGTATTTCTTGATGAGGCGATCTATCAACGCCACGCCTTTTTTTGCCGAACCCTGAAGGTAATGAGAAATTGCAATGCCGTAGGTGCCTTCATCGCCATTCAGGTTTTTTCTGAAGATGTTGCGAACAAGGCCCGCGCCCCCGGCATAAGCAGCGATTTTAGCGCGCGCGAAGTTATGGCGCTGTTGCAGGGCAGGTGAATCCTTTTTGTCGAAATACGGGCTTTCTTCTGCAACCGTTTTAAGAAGCGCAACACGTTCGCGAGGTAAAGGGTGGCTGAGAGCATAAGGATCCAAACGTCCGCTGCTGAACAGCCTGTTTTTTCCCAATCGCTCAAACGTTTTCAACATGCCCAATGAAGACTGCTTTGTCTTGTTGAGAAGGGTAACTCCGGTCCGATCAGCCGCCATTTCTTCGCCGCGCTGATAATTGAGTACGCCCCGTTGAACCGCACTTCCGCTTCCAAGTGCAATGGCAGCGCCTGCGTCTGTGCTTCCGGCAGCTGCGGCTCCAGCGCCTGCTAGAAGGCCAAGAACAGACAGAATTTGCGCTTTTTCCAGACGGTCTCGCAACCGGGTCAAATGACCGCCAACGATATGACCGGTTTCGTGGGCGAATACGCCGATTACCTCGTTGGGCGTATCCGCTTGCATGATTGCGCCTGTATTTATGAACATTCGTGTGCCGGTCACAAAGGCGTTGAATTCGTTGCGGTTCAGAAGAAAGACTTCGACATCGCGCCCATGAATTCCTGCAGCTTTGAAAATCGGGGTTGTGTAATCTTTGATCAGTGCTTCAATTTCTGCATCGCGGACGAGCGGAAGACCGCCACGGCGGCGTTGCGCGTCGGCAGGCAATAGGCTCTCGATAATAAAGACGGATGTGAGTAGGGCAACGAGTGCAAATTTCACGAGTACAGAGCGATGTATCATCAAAGGAAAACCAGTAATTGAATCAAGCCGAAAGTGTTTAGCACAATGCAGTTTGAAATTGGGCGTTTTTGCGTCACATGACTAAACGATGACGTTGTTGTGAACCTATCCCGTTCAAACCTAGGGTAAAAGGATTTTGTTGTTCACAAAAGCGTAGGCACAAGGCTCTGTACCCAAATCACGCTTAATTTCTGTGTTCTCAAAAACTTTATGGGTATTTCATCAAAAATATGACTTTGGCTTTTGCCTTTACGTAAAGGTTCAACTATGTGTTCGCCAAAGGGGAGAAACGCAATCACTCAACATTCGAGCATAGGATTCGGACTGGAGCGCATTGGTGTCGCAGCGATGCGGTGGCCAATTGTCTTTGCTGCTTGCTTGCTGCTTTTTACAGTGTTTTCCGTTTTCAACTTATTGTCGGTAACTTTCAACGGTTCGGTTACGGGCGTTTTGCCGAAGAAGTCCGAGAGCTTCATTGCGTATGAAGCACAAAAGAAAGACTTCCGAAATTTCTCCAGAGATGTGGCGATCATTGTTCGCTCACCAAGGTTATTGACTGCTGAAGGTTTGTCTGACCTCAGGGATTTTCAACTGGATATGTCACTTGCTGAGGGCGTAACGAACGCGATTTCGGTCATGGCTGCGCCATCCTTTAATGCTGAAA
>CALLHT010000188.1 GCA_938009335.1 uncultured Rhizobiaceae group bacterium | reverse complement strand
CTCCGCAGAACATAAACCTGCGGCTCATCTATACTGTTTTTGTTGACCTCGTGAGCATAAACGTCAGCCCATTTCATGCACCAATCAAAGGATTGAAAATAGGTATATTTTTCAGTGCTGCGAGATTCTAGATCGATCCATGCATACCTTAGTTCCCGCATTTTCGCTCGAGTTTCCACGCATTCGAGGGAATATCGCTTTCCATCAAAGCCGAAAAACACTGCATTTTCATGGTCGTCATTGACGACCGCAAGATTGGTATATTGCTTCATTGACCCATCATCACATATCCATCCATCAACAGTCTCTTACCTTAGAAAAGTTAAATGACTGTTGTTGATTTGAAAATTAATTCCGTTACGTCAATTCAAGCGGATTTCTTAAAGTTGGTTGAGGAAATGGAGGGTACTTTTAGTTTCATAGCGATTTCTTCAAAATCAGAAACCGGCAGCGGGCGGGAAAACAAATATCCTTGATACAAGTCGCACCCCAACTCAGACAGCAATTTGAACTGCTCCATACTGGTAACGTGTTCAGCCACGGTTTTGAGGCCCAGTGCTCCAGCCATACTCAAAATAGCAGAAACCAATTCCAAAGAGGCTTTATGGTCACCTATGTCGGCAACAAAAGAACCATCAATTTTGAGCTCATCAAACGGGAGTTGTCTCAACCGTGCCATAGATGAGTATCCAGTGCCAAAATCATCTAGGGAAAAACGTACACCGATTTCCTGAAGTTCACGCATATGTTTTTCAACTGTGTCTGGATCGCGTGCCATTGCGTGCTCGGTGAGTTCAAGTATCAAACAATGTGTAGGTAGTTTATGCTGTGAAATGGTCTCTTTAAGCCATGCAATAAAGCGGACATCCAGCATCTGACGGGGACTGATATTAACACTCACGCAAATATCCCTTAACCCGGGAAGGCTTTGCCATTTTGCCATCATCTCAATACTGCGTTGCAAAACCCAATCGTTAATTTTGTTAACTTGACCTGTTTGTTCCGCCAACTCAATAAAATCTGAAGGCATGATCCGACCATGCTCCGGGTGATACCAGCGAACAAGAGTTTCTGCGCCCATCATAACGCCAGATGCGTCAAATTTTGGCTGCAACTCGATGGCAAACTGGTCGCAATCAAGTGCAGCTTGGATATCACGTTGCAACTTATGTTTACTCGCGACCTTTTGCAGAAGATCACGATCAAGAATCACAGCATTGTTGCGGCCGGATCTTTTTACTTCATACATGGCGACATCGGCACTTTTTAGAAGGTCGCCAATGCGGAGTTCTAGAGATGGATCACACAAACTAAAGCCCAATGACATTGTTACACTGCAATCGATGTTGTCGATCGTAAAATCTCCAAAAATTTTGGTGAGAAGAAATTTTGAGCTACGCTCTAGAACAGCCTTAGCTTCATCGTAGTCACTGCCCAAATCCGTGAACATGATGACAAATTCGTCTCCACCGAACCTGCTCGCAAACCCATTATGAGGTTGAGTTGAACGCAGGCGGTCCGCGACTTCTTGCAGAAGCTTGTCCCCAAAGCTGTGACCATGCGAGTCGTTCAAGAGCTTGAAATTATCGACGTCTATGAACCCAATGGCACAATAAGATCCCGCTTTTGTTGCTTTGGCGAGTTGCTTTTTGGCGAAGTCTACAAAATGCGTTCTATTTGGAAGGCCGGTCAGTTGATCATAGTATGCAAGTTTGTGAACCTTTTCCTCGGCTGCTTTTCTGGAATCAACGTTAGATAAATAGCCGTGCCAAACGGTTTCGCCATTCTCCAACTTCTCAGGAGAGGCTTGGATGGAGCACCAGTGGTATTCTCCATTTGGCCATTTGAACCGAAATTCACATTGCCAATCCACCCCGGTTGCGTATGAGAGCTTCAAAGCCTGCTCGTAGGCTTTCAAATCTTCGGGATGCACTCTGTCTGCGAAAACGCGTGCATCAAACTCAACATCGTCGGGCAGATTAATCATCTCGCGGAAACGTTTACTCACATAAGGGCATGAGAAACTGCGATCCGTATGGCGCACCAGTTTGAAGAGCCCATGGGGCAATTTTTCTGTAAGGTTCTGAAGCAGTTGGTCTGCCCTGTTTTTGGCTACCTCATCTGTAATGTCGCGGACAGTGCCTTCGTAATATAGGGGCTGATCTGTTCTAGGATGTCTTACCAGACGCGCATTTTCAGATATCCAGATACGTTCGCGTGTTTTATGGCGGTAAATTTCAGAGACGAAATCTGTTATCTGACCATTCTCATGCAGCTTTTTTGAAAACTCTTCACGCCTACCGGGGTCCACGTACCACTCGGTCGCTATATTGTCGATGGCATCTAGAAGCTCTTGTTCGGTATCATATCCATTGATGGCGACCAGTGCCGGATTTGCACTTAGTTGTTTGCCGTCAAGACTAGATCGATAAACACCTTCCGCGAGGTTGTCGATCAGCGTTCGCCTACCGTCGGCTTCTGCGGTCAGATTTGCAAGTTTTACTTCATACCGGATGGAGATGAGCAATGCTAAAACAGCCATCGCAGCTACGGCGAAGATCGCTAAAATCAAGAGGTTAGGTGCGTCAAGCAAATGTATGGCCTGCTAGAGGTAAAAAGGCCTTCATACGTCACACACATTAAAAACCGCTTATTTTATGCTTCGTGAATTACGGGTTGTCCGGAATTCGTGTCAAATGATTAATGTGGGGTTAATGCTCTGTAT
>CALLHT010000187.1 GCA_938009335.1 uncultured Rhizobiaceae group bacterium | reverse complement strand
TGGATCGTCATCAAAGAACGCGAACAGTTGGCTAATATTTTCAAAGCCTGGCGCCCGGCACTGCTGGTTGGCTTTGTCGGTGCGACCGCATCCTTCGGTTGGTTCACTGCATTCACGCTACAACAGGCAGCTTTGGTGAAGTTGGTTGCACAGGTGGAGATGCTGTTTACGTTTGCATCATCGATTTTCTTCTTCAAAGAAAAAATCAACACGCCTGAGATCATCGGCTGCATGTTGATTACGGCCGGGATCATGCTTTTGTTTTTGGTTGGATAGCGCAGGCTAAAGCGTGATCAGTGTTCCGGCACCGTGTTCGGTAAAGAGTTCCAGAAGAACAGCATGGGGCTTCTTACCGTTGACAATGACAACACCTTCAACACCCTCAATATCATCCCCAAGGGCTTCTATGCAGGTTTCCACTTTTGGGATCATGCCGCCATTGATGGTACCGTCCAGGATCAGATCACGAGCTTCCTGTTCAGACAATTCCTTGATCAGGTTCTTGTCGTTATCAAGCACACCTTCAACATCCGTCAGGAAAAGGAGCCGTTTTGCATCCAGCGCGCGAGCCAAGGCTCCGGCAAACGTATCTGCGTTCACGTTGTAGGTTTTGCCGTCTTTGCCGAAACAAACTGGTGCAACAACCGGAATAAGGCCAGCTTCGATAACCAGATCAAGGACAGTTGAATCAACTTCCTTCGGTTCTCCGACAAAGCCAAGATCAATAATCCGCTCGATGTTTGAGTTTTCGTCGATCTTGGTTTTGCGTGCCTTCTCGACCAACACCATGCCGCCATCTTTCCCGCAAAGGCCGATGGCGCGGGCACCTTCTGCGTTGATCGAAGCAACGATTTGTTTGTTGATGGAACCGGCCAACACCATCTCCACGACTTCTACAGTTTGAGCGTCCGTGACCCGAAGACCGTCTTTAAACTCGGACTCAATGTTGAGGCGTTCCAGCATCTCACCAATTTGCGGACCACCGCCATGCACCACCACCGGATGGACCCCGGATTGTTTAAGCAATGCGATATCCCGACAAAAAGCCTTGCCGAGTGCTTCGTCGCCCATCGCGTTGCCGCCATACTTAACAACGACGGTGCGCCCTGCGTAACGCTGCATATAGGGTAGGGCTTGAGATAGAATTTCTGCCTCTGCGAGGCCTTTCGATGCATCTTTTTCGGTCATGACAAGTCCATTTAAAGTGTTGAACTTTTCATAAACGAGAAGATTCTTCGCGGCAATCTCTTATGCGGGAAGAAATTTCCGATTCTATTTCTGAAGAGCCTGCACCAGTTCAAGCGCTTGTTTCCCTAGTGTTGGGTTTGACGCAACTGCGCCATGACAGGGAATTATCGATTGCACATTGCCGGAGCCCAACTGAGTTGAAAGCCATTGGAAGTAGACAGAACGATCAGCAATACCAAAACTTGGGAATGAACCAAGCAGTTCAATCGAATCTGAGGGAATGTCACGCGCTTTTCCGGAGCCTTTGAAGGCATCCGTTACAATCCATGATCTATGCTCTTGATTTCTGAGATCGAACCACACTTCGCCGGTTTTTAATCCTTCGGGTTCAAGTATTGTGGCACCTGAAGGCAGGAGTTTCGAAAGGCTCTCAAGTGGCATAAACGTGAAGCCCGTTTGTTTTTCCAGACGCGGACGAGCATGTGTAGAACAGACCAGTTGAGCGTCTGGAAAGGCGTCAGAATATTCCGCCAGTCCTTTGTAATGATAGTGATTGGGAGCAAGCAAAAATTTGACATCTCCAAGTGCTCTAAGGCTTTTGAGTGACTGTTCACTTATCCCTGAGACCGGACTGTAAATACATATGGTGCGGTCATTCAGAGCAATCGCTGAACATCGCAATGTTCCGCGTTCTGCTACCCAGCCGTTTTTCAAACCTTCTAAGGGTCGAAAAGAAGAAAGCTCTTTGCTCATGGTTAGACGCGGGCTTGTCTGAAGGCGAACCACCACACGACCAATGCAGCGACCACCATCTCAAGCCAGGCAAGTGGCAGCGCTATCGCAAGAATTTCTGCTGTAGCAAGGTTCATGTTGAACAGACCGAGCCATAAAATCACAAAGACTGAAAACCAGACGCCCGTTCCTGCAATGACTGCGTTCTTGAATGAGCTGCCAAAGGAGCGCATCGCCATCCATGGGATAAGAGTTGCTGTCAGAACAAGGATGGTATCCCAAACGCCCCAAATCATAAATACCGGAAAATTCATTGGGGCGACCTCAGGTATGGCGGAGAAAGCGTCGCGCATCATCGGCATAACGAAAGCGAAATAGCGGAATACCTCCGAGACATTGATCCAAATGAAATTTACAAACAAGGCCAATGCGAACGCCTTATCCATTGTCAATGGACGATGTTCTGATTGGATTTCTGAAACACTCATTTTGCAATCCTTTCCTGTATGATCTGCATCAGGTTTGCTGCGTAGTTTCTTAATGGTTGGACATTTTTCACTGATCGACTGAATGCCCATAACCCCTGTGTGGAAATCGTGAGGAATGAAGCGAGTTCCCGCAAAACACTCTCGGAGATCTGTCGATCGTCTGATGCGCTATTCTTCAAAGCATTGAAAAACCCTGCCTTGAGACGTTCGTTGTGATGATTCACTGCTTGCAGAGCGTCTGCAGAATGAGGTCCAGTTTCAGTCATGGTATTGGCAACAAGACATCCGGGGTAGGGTGCTCCTGCATCTTCTGCGGCAGAAATTTGAGTCTCGAAATAGGCTGCGATGGTTTGCAAATCGGCGTCTGTAGCTTCCACCTGAAGGAAGGCCGGGTCGACGACCAATTGCTGATACATATCCAAGCTTTGTTGGAATAGCGCATCTTTTCCACCACATTCAGAGTAGATCGCGTGCCGACTGCTTCCGGTTTCTCTGACCAAAGTGTCCATCGATGTGCCGTTAAATCCGAAGCGCCAAAACACATGCATGGCTTCGGTGGCAATCTGATCTTTTGTTTTTGATTTGGGCTTTGGCATACATTGCATTTAACAGAACGATCATTCTGTATCAAGCAAATTTTTTAAGTGAGGAGCGTCGCAATCTCAGCGCGTAACTCAGCCATGCCTTCATTCTTCTCTGATGACGTCACAAGGAGGGTTGGAAATGCAGCAGCACGTTTTGAAATTTTTATCAGAGTTTCGCCTTTGAGCTTCTCCAGCGCCGGTACTTTGATTTTATCAGACTTGGTGAGAACGATTTGATAAGAAACAGCGGCTTTGTCGAGAAGATCCAATACTTCTTCATCGTTCTTTTTAATGCCGTGGCGGCTATCAATGAGAACAAAAACCCGGCGTAATGTTGAGCGCCCGCGCAAATAGCTAAAGACCAAACGGGTCCAGGATTCTACTTGTGACTTTGGAGCTTTGGCGTAGCCGTAGCCGGGCATATCCACAATTGCTAGAATCGGAATCTCGCCCGTGCCTTCAGGAATGAAATAATTTAGTTCCTGTGTGCGGCCTGGTGTATTCGAAGTGCGTGCCAAACCTTTTTGATTAACGAGCGCATTGATCAATGAAGATTTTCCAACATTGGAACGGCCCGCAAAGGAGATTTCTACCGGTCCTTCCGGCGGCAGAAATTTCATCGATGGAACGCCCTTGATGAAATCCCACTTCCGCGCAAACAAAAGCCGCCCTTGTTCAAGAGCGGCTCCATATTTTTTTGTCGCTTCGGACATTAGTTCTCTTTCGGTTTACGGGAGAACATGCCCTTGATGTTGTCGATAAGCTCAATCTTGGTTCCATGGCGCTTCATGATGAACCCTTGTTGCAGGATCGACAGGAAGTTGTTCCAAGCCCAATAGATCACAAGACCAGCCGGGAAAGTCGCCAGCATGAATGTGAACAGCAATGGCATCCATTTGAAGATCATCGCCTGTGTCGGGTCCGGTGGCGCCGGGTTCATCTGCATCTGCACAAACATGGTAATGCCCATGATGATTGGCCAAATGCCGACCAGTAAGAAGCCGCCCACCTCGAACGGCAGAAGACCGAACAGGTTGAAGATAGATGTTGGATCCGGCGCCGCCAAATCCTGCACCCAGCCGAAGAACGGAGCCTGTCGCATTTCGATGGTCACATACAAAACCTTGTAGAGCGCGAAGAAGACCGGAATCTGAATGAGAATAGGCCAACAACCAGCAGCCGGATTAATCTGGTCACGCTTATAGAGTGCCATGATTTCCTGCTGCTGCTTCATGCGGTCATCGCCAAAGCGCTCACGAATTTGCAGCATCTCAGGCTGAAGTTTTTTCATTTTCGCCATAGAGGCATAGGACATATTTGCCAGCGGCAGGAAGATTGCCTTGATAATTACCGTAGCGATTAGGATCGCTACGCCGAAGTTTCCAAAAATCGCAAATAACTGATTTAGCAACCAGAAGAGCGGCTTGGTGATAAAGTGGAACCAGCCCCAGTCGATCATCAATTCAAACTTCAGAATACCAAGATTGGCTTCGTAGCCATCGATAATCTCTGATTTTTTGGCGCCAGCAAACAGACGCTGCTCAATATCAATCGATGCGCCAGCGGCAATTGTTTTCTGTTCTCCGATATAGTCGGCCTGATAGAGCGGAATGCCGTTATCGAAATAGGCAAAGCGGGGCTTAAACGAGCTTTGTGGAACAAGCGCTGTTGCCCAATATTTGTCTGTGATACCGATCCAGCCACCGTTAACGCGTGCGTTATCGATTTGCGCTGCTTCTTCAACGTCCGAATAATCGATTTCCTGTAAGCCTTCTTCACCAAAGAAGCCGATCAGGCCTTCATGCAAAACAAAGATATTCTCAGTATCAGGTTTAGTGAACCGTGCGATACGGCCATAAGGCGTAATCTGAATGTCATCACCTGTTGTGTTGATCACTTTATCGGTAATCGTGAACATGTATTGCTCATCAAGCGCGATGGTCCGCTCAAACTTTATGCCCTGCGGATTATTCCAATCAAGTGTAACGCTTCCGCCGCCATTGAGCGTTTTGCTGGAAGCATTCCAAACGGTCTTCGGACCAGGGAGATCGCCAAGGTCTTTATTAGGCGTAAAGCCAAATTCGGCAAAATAAGCGTCGCGTGTTCCGCTTGGATGCAGCAATTCAATCAGCGGGCTCCCATCATCAATGGTTTCACGATACTGATTGAGCTTCAACTCATCAAAGCGGGCACCCTTAAGGTTGATCGAGCCTGAAAGAAGTTCTGAGCTGATTTGAACTCTTGGGTTCGCCGACAATGCTTCTTCACGGGATGTGACATTGCCATTGTCACCGGATTGAGGGGCAGAGGCGCTATCTTCTGATTGAGGAACGGTTGCATCTTCTGATCCTTGACCGGAAGAAGTGCTCCCTGATTGCGCCGCTTCACGCTGTTGCGCGATTTCGGCCGCTTTGCGTTCTTCTTCAATCTTTGGGGAAATATAGAAGACATTCCAGCCAATCAGCACAAGGATCGACAATACGACAGCTAGAATTGTGTTGCGATTATTGTTCTCCATGGGGGAACCCTTGTCCTTGTCGATTGTGCCGGAACGCCGTTCCGTAGTTGTTTCTTTCAGCCTTTTGACCTGTTCTTATGAATATGGTCAAGGGCAGTTGAAAATTCATTGATAAGGTCAGCATATTCCGCGCGAAGTGCTGCTCTGCGGGCGATAACAACATAGTCAAAACCGTGCAAGCCTTTTTCCGGTAATATTGCCGCCGATACCGCTCTCAATCTGCGTTTTATGCGGTTGCGAACAATTGCATTCCCCAACTTCGTCGTAACCGTATACCCTATGCGAATGTTTGAATTTTCCGCAGTTTCCTTTCCACCGGACATCGCAAACAGTTTGCATTTATAGGTTTTGGCTTTACGCAAACGCAAAAAGTCACGACGCTTCTTCAACGAGGTGACTTCCAAATTCGAGGTTCTATTAGCGGTTTCTTGCGACGCCAAGGAGCGACCCGTAAAACGCTCGCCTTATGCAGACAGGCGCTTACGACCTTTAGCCCGACGTGCTGTCAAAACACGACGACCACCTTTGGTGGCCATGCGAGAACGGAAACCATGTCTGCGTTTGCGAACGAGGTTACTTGGCTGGAATGTACGCTTCATCGTATCATCACCCGATATTCGTGACCGGGGCCCTTGAAATTCTGTTGTTTTCGGATCAGGCGGCTTAACGCTTCAGGAAGGAGAAATCAGCCCTCAGACTGCAATTTTACCAACCTCAACGCTGCCCGTATGTAAACTGGCATCGCCCAAGTTGAAGGGCTTATAGATTTACTCTGGTTTCAAGTCAAGGAAACATCTGCCTGAAACAGCCCTTTGCCTATCGAAAAGTAAACTTCGAAACACGGAATTGTCATATAACGAGATGGCATTGATACCAATATTGGTTTAGGGCTTTCTTGAACAATCAAATCCGCATTCACACATTTTAATAATGACTTTAGAAACCACTCAAATGCCCGAGAAAAAATCCGCATTAAAACAATGGCTCCCGCTTATCTTGGTAGGCGCAGTTTTGGTGATTGGTTATTTTTCTGGCCTCAAAGACTACATCTCGCTTTCCAACCTGATTGAGCAGCGCGAGAACATCAATACGTTCGTAACGAACAATTATGTTTCTGCCGTTCTCATCTACATCCTCATATACACTGGCCTTGTCGCGATTTCGTTTCCGGGTGCTTCAGCGCTTAGCATCACCTCCGGACTTGTGTTTGGTTGGTTTGTTGCGGGGCTTGCTACGGTTACAGCAGCGACACTTGGTGCGATCATTATATTCTTAATCGCACGCAGCTCTTTAGGTAACGTCCTGAAAGACAGGGCAGGCGGCTTTATGGCGAAAATGATGGAAGGCTTTCAAAAGGATGCGTTTCAGTACCTGCTCACGCTACGATTGATCCCTGCCTTTCCCTTCTGGGCAGTTAATATTGTACCGGCCCTGCTGAACATGAAACTGGTGCCCTACGCGATTGCAACGTTTATTGGAATTATTCCCGGCACCTTTGCATTTGCTTATCTTGGCGCTGGATTGGATAGCGTAATTGCTGAGCAGGAACGCGCAAACCCGGGTTGTGCAGACGCCGGAACATGTTCGATTGAAGTTGGCGCACTTGTCACCACTGAACTGTTGTTAGCGCTGGCATTTCTTGCGGCACTTTCATTCTTGCCATTTGTTGTTAAGAAACTGCG
>CALLHT010000186.1 GCA_938009335.1 uncultured Rhizobiaceae group bacterium | reverse complement strand
CCAAGGAACCCGCCGATGGTCGCGAAGAACACACCCGTCGATGGCAGGAAGATCAGCGCCGTCAGCAGAGAGGCGGACAGAACAATGATCACCATGATCGGCAGATAGCTCATGAATTCGCCAGGTACACCCGGCCACAATAGAAGCGGCAGGAACGCGGCCAAAGTTGTCGCCGTAGAAGAAACCACCGGCCAGAACATCAGCTTCGCTGCGCGTGGATAGGCCTCACTTGGAGCCATACCTTCAGAGATTTTCCGGTTGGCGTATTCGGTCACAACGATCGCGCCATCCACCAACATGCCCACGCACAAAACCATGCCGAACATGACCATCATGTTCACCGTGAGGCCCGCTGCAGAAAGGATCAGGAAGCCGACCATAAACGATGTTGGGATGGCAATGCCGACAAGCAGACCGGAACCTACACCCAGAGAGGCAACGACGATGATCATCACCAATGCAATCGCCGTGATGATCGATGATTGCAGGGAACCCAGAACCTCAAAGATGAAGTTGGATTGGTCAATCATATAGGTAACTTTGACCGTCTCCGGCCAGTCTTTGGTGAATTCATCAACGATGCGGCGAACTTCCACATTGTTTTCAATGATGTTGGTGCCGATGCGTTTAACCACTTCAAGCGACATGGCAGGCTTACCATTCACTCTTGTATAGCTTGATGCATCCTTGAAGGTCCGGCGAATTTCTGCAACTTCACCAAGCGTCACAACGCCCTCACCATTCTGCTTAATGGGGATTGCGTAAACATCTGCAACCGTCTCAATCAGGCCGGGAACTTCCAGATTAAACCGCGCATTGCCATCATCGATGAAACCCGCTGGTACCAATTGATTGTAGCTTGATATTGCATTCAGAAGTTCAGCTTGTGTGATGTCATAGGATTCAAGGCGCACGAGGTCGAGAAGAACTTCGATCTGTTCTTCGCGCGTGCCGTTGAGCGTTGCTTCGCGCACAGAAGAAATTGCTTCAACTTCGTCCTGCAAGCGCTTTGCAAGTTGGAAGAGGGTGCGTTCCGGCACATCCCCGGAAAGCGTCACAATGATGGTCGGTTGCAGTGCAAGGTTGGTCGGGAAGATCGCCGGTTCCTCAGCGTCCGTTGGGAGCTCAGCTTTCGCCAAATCCACCTTATCCCGGATATCGGCAAGAACTTTGTCTTTGTCCGTACCAATCGTGAATTCAAGCACGATCCCCGCATGCGATTGGGAGGCAATCGAAGTGATTTCCTTCAAACCTTCAATGCCGCGCAGTTCCGTTTCCATGGGCCGCACCAGCAAACGCTCCGCGTCCTTCGGCGAGACACCTTGTTGTGCGATAGAAACATAGTAAACCGGAACATCAATATCCGGGTTCGCTTCCTTTGGGATGTTGATATAGGTGAAGATACCCGCAAGCACCATGACAACCATCATGGTGAGGACGGTTTTAGGCCTGCTTAAAATGGTGTCGAGTGCGCCAACCATCAATTTGCCTCCGCCTTCACAATCTCTTCAGGAATTGGGTTCACCGTTTCACCTGCAACCACATATTCCTGGCCAAGCGTGATGATGCGATCACCTTCTTCGAGGCCGTTTACCCAGAACCCGTCATTGGTTTGTGAGAGAATTTCCAGTTTTTTGAATGTGACTTGGTCTTTGTCATCGACCAATTTCACACCTACCGCACCATTGTCTGCAAGCGATATCCATGAGGGGGATATCTTGTAAGAGCGTGATGGCGGCAAGATGATCTTGGCGGTAGCTGTCAACCCGTCGCGGATTGCACCTTCCGCTGCTTCAAGTTTGATGTCTGTCGCAAAAGTACGGGTTTGCGGGTCGGCGGAAGGGGCCATGTAACTCACTTCGCCTTTTATGGTTTCACCGGTGATCAAGGTGACTTCGGCCGGCATGCCGGCAACCACGGCTCCAATCGCGCGTTCAGGCACTTGGCCGGTAAAGAACATCGGATCGGAATCATTGAGTGTAATGCAAGCACCACCGGGTTGAAGTACATCGCCCACCGCTGCAATCGGATCTTGTACAACGCCTGTTGCGTTCGCTCTTACTTCCACGCGTGACATTTCGATCTCGGCCTGACGGACTTGCGACTTCGCCGCATTCAGGGTTGCTTCCAACTGGCGCATTCGAATGTCGGTTGTGAAGCCCTTCTTTGAGAGCGAAAGATTTGCGTCATATTCTGCCTGCGCGGTTGCAAGGGAGGCTTTCGCACTATCAAGGCTTGATTGGCGCGCACCGCCTTCGATCACGCAAACCAGATCGCCTGCATTTACACGGTCACCGCGCCCAACGAGACGCTTTTCCAGAATGCCGCCGGTTTCTGCACGGATTGGAATAATTGCATCCGCTTTCGTGCGCCCACGAATGGGAACAGATTGGTCACGCTGTACAGCTTTTGCTTTGACAACACTCACTTTGAACGGCTCCGCAATGGCTTCTTCGCTTCGCTCAGCGATTGCGGGTTTCGGGTTTTCCGGTGTCTTGCCGCCAACAATCACATCGCCTTCCAGCATCCAAATTGCGATGCCAGCGGTGATCGCGAGTGCCAAAATGTGTGAGCCGGTAATCTTGATATTCATGTCGGTCTGGACGGGGGCTTAGTCCGTTTCCTTCTTACTCTGCTGCTTCTTGGGAGGATGGAGCCTGGCCCGCCATGGCGATCAGGCTCTCTTTGTTTTGTTCCAAAAATTCAATCTTCGCGCGCATGACGTGTTCGCCGTAACTCGCGATCCACTGTGTGGCGGGGTGATCGCAATCCGTGCGCAATTCTTGAATGTGGTTAAGAATGCCGTTCACTTCGCCGAAATGCGTATCGAGCGCTTTTATGATCACTTCTGGCGAAGTGATATGCGCACACATGGCAACGAGCAAAAACTCAGATTTGAATTTGTCAGGTTGGTGCGGTTGCGCGATGGTGTTCTGAAATTCGGTGCGACCCGAGTCAGTGATCGAGTAGACCTTCTTGTCCGGCTTTCCCGATTGCGCTTCAGAGCGGCAAGTCACCAGCCCTTCTTTTTCAAGACGCGATAAAGTCGGGTAGATTGACCCATAGCTGATATCCACGAAATGGCTATAGGCACCTTCCGTGGAATGCTTCTTGATCTCGTATCCGCTGGCATCTTCGAAGTTCAAAATAGCCAATATGAGCGTTTGTGTATTCATTGTCTGTCCAACCTCCTCCAAGAGTTATGGAGGTATATATCATATATGCATATGTATAATTGATATATATCATTCAAGCATAAAAATGATAAAATTTAGGCGAACGGTTAAGCAATTGAATCATTGATAGGATTCAATTTGAACGAAATGCTTTTTCAAAGATTATGAGCAGAAATCTGCTTCTTTTCAGCTGAAGACCATCGCTTAGGCAAGCGAAGCGAGCAACCTTGCGCCAATTTCTGAAGGGTGCTGCAGGTTAGCTCGATCTTCGCCCGGCATGGCAGATGCGCGCAGCGCGGTCTCCATAGGCCCCGGATCGAGCAAGCCAATTGAAAGGCCAGATTTCTGGTTCTCCGCAGCCCAGGTTTCCACCAGCGTCTGCAAAGCAGAATAGGAGGCCGCATAGGCACCCCAGAACGGTTTGTTTTCATCCGCAGCAGATGAGGTCATAAAGATTGCTCTCCCATGATCTGCCTCCCGCAATAACGGAGACAAAGACCGCATCAATCGCCAGTTCGCAGTGACGTTTAGCGCGAAGACCTTCTCAAACGTTTTGGGTTCAATGTGCTCGATTGGCGAAAGTGACCCCAACATTCCGGCATTGCCGACGAGTATATCGAGCTTGCCCCAGCGTTCAAAGATTGAGCCGCCCAACCGATCAATAGCATCAAAGTCCAGTAAATCGAGCGGCACCAATGTTGCCTGTCCGCCTGCTGCCTGAATTTCATCATCCAGCTCTTCAAGGCCACCCACGGTACGCGCAACACAAATCACATGGGCTCCCGCTTTCGCAAGAGCCAGCGCAGAGTGATAGCCGATGCCGCGCGAGGCGCCTGTGACCAACGCCAGTTTTCCGTCCAAACTCACGAGCAATTATCCGTTGGCTTCTGAGAGAAGCGCGATCTTTGAAATGTTGTCGCGGTCATCATGATCGGTGAGCTGAGTAGGGTACTCGCCTGAGAAACACGCATCGCAATATTGCGGCATGTCATTATTTCGCGCCGCTTCTCCGGCTGC
>CALLHT010000185.1 GCA_938009335.1 uncultured Rhizobiaceae group bacterium | reverse complement strand
GCAGCCTTTCGCTCATCGTTAGAGCGGATCACGGTATCCACAATGGATATGGGCGCACCATAGTCATGTGCAGTTTTAGAAAGCGCAAGTGTGTCCTTCGGGAAACACGACCCGCCATATCCGGGTCCCGCATGCAGAAACTTTTTGCCAATGCGGTTATCGAGCCCGATGCCTTTGGCAACTTGCTGCACGTTTGCACCTACCGCATCGCACAGATCGGAAATCTCGTTGATAAAGCCAATCTTAACCGCAAGAAATGCGTTCGCCGCATATTTGATCAACTCTGCCGTCCGGCGTTCGGTTTTCAGCAGAGGCGTTTCGTTCAAATAAAGTGGACGATAAAGCTCTGTCATAGAGGCAAATGCACGGTCTGATTGTGCGCCTACCACCACTCTGTCCGGTCGTTTGAAATCCTCGATCGCAGCCCCTTCTCGGAGGAACTCCGGGTTTGACGCGACATCAAATTCAGCACTCGGATTGGCATCGCGAATGATTGCGTCAACTTCATCTCCAGTCCCGACAGGCACCGTCGATTTGTTGACAATCACTGTGTAGCCCTTGAGGTATCCAGCAATCTCTTTCGCAGCAGCGTATACATAGCTGAGATCCGCGTGCCCGTCGCCACGTCGTGTTGGGGTTCCAACCGCAATAAATACGACATCCGCTTCGCCAATTGCAGCTTCAGGATCAATGGTGAAGTCCAACCGACCTGCATTAACATTGGTTTCTACCAACACATCAAGACCCGGCTCATAAATCGGCATGATGCCGTTCTCAAGATTATCGATCTTGGACTGATCTTTATCGACACAGGTCACCGTGTGTCCGAAATCGGCAAAACAGGCTCCAGAGACAAGCCCCACATACCCTGTCCCAATCATAACAACCCGCATCTGGAAATCTCCTAAACCTTGATTTCGGATATCTAAAACTAAACCCGTAAGCGACATTTGAATCCGAAAGAGTAACGCCGCCTAGAAACTGCAAGCTGCATGCCATAAGCGAGAATTTCTTTCAACAACCATAAAAATGGATGAGCGCCGCAATTGAGAAACCCACGATGGCGTGATTTACGAAATATTTGGCAATCTTGCGTAGAAAGGCGTTATGGATCCAACTGAACAAACGATCAAAAAGACACAACGGCTTGGTTTTCGCCTGTCAATCGGACTGGGCGTACTGATCTTTTTTGCAGTTTCCATCGCTTCCGGATCTGTCTCCTGGTTTGGCTTCAAACGGGAAATTGCACAGCAACAAGCATTGTTTGAAGGTTCTGCTGAAATATTTTCAGTGTCGATCGCGGAGCCGTTGGCACAAAATGAAACCCGACCGGTACAAAAAGTACTCACCGCAATCGGAAAGTTTGAAGCTTTCAGGTTTGCTAAAGTCATCTTACCTACTGGTGAAACGTTTGCCGAAATGGGTTTTGGCATAACGCTTGCTGCCGATGAAAATCAATCAGAACAAACTAATCTACTGTTCAAGGAAACGCTCTGGATTGAAAGCGACATTATCAATTCAGGTGAAACTGTAGGAACGCTTTCAATACTCGCGGATGTTTCAGATGTCCGGAATGCCTTCATTCAGAACATTCTCTTGAACCTCTTACTCGCTGTAAGCGCGACCATTGTCGCGATTACGCTCGCATTGATATTCGTTCGAAATATCACGCGACCCATCGAAAAACTCTCAGATATGATGTCGAGTTTTGGTGCTACTGCGGACTATTCGTTAAGAGCACCAGAACATGGTATCGGCGAAATTGGCGTGTTAGCCACCTCCTTTAATCGTATGTTGAATGACATCGAGATAAGGGATCATAAATTACTCGATTACCAGAACACACTAGAACTTAGAGTTGAAGATCGAACAAAGGAACTGATGGTCGCAAAGGAAGTCGCCGAGAACGCGAACGCGGCGAAATCCGAATTCTTGGCCACCATGAGCCATGAAATCAGAACACCCATGAACGGCATGCTACTGATGTCGGAACTTTTGGCAACTGCGGAACTCACGCCAAAATATCAACGGTATGCCGACGTCATCATGAAGTCCGGCAAGAGCCTGCTTGCGATCATCAACGACATTTTAGATTTCTCAAAAATCCAATCTGGTAAACTGGAACTGGAAGCGATCGAGATTACGACCCGAAATCTAGTAGAAGATGTGATGAGCCTCTTCTGGCAAAAGGCTGAAGAGAAAGATTTGGACCTTGCCTGTTATGTAAGTCCGACTGTTCCGGAAACGTTTGTGGGCGACCCGACGCGTCTCAATCAAATTCTGAGCAACCTCGTAAACAATGCTCTCAAATTCACAGAAAGTGGGAGCGTCGTCATAAGCGTAGACCCAAGCGAGGTGAATGGCGGGACGGGTTTAAGAATCTCAGTTATGGATTCAGGCATTGGGATTGCACCCGAAAACATATCAAAAGTGTTTGAGAGCTTCAGTCAGGCAGACCAAACCACGACCCGTAAATTCGGCGGAACCGGTTTGGGGCTTCCCATCTGCAAGCGACTGGCGGAAGCGATGGGCGGAGAAATCGGCATTGATAGTGAACTTGGCATTGGTTCCACGTTTTACTTCACACTGCCGATTGATCAATTAGCTTCGACACCATCAGAGCGGTTACCGAATCCAAAAACTACTCTTGTCATTCTACCCGACACGCCAACCCGTGAAATCATTTCACGCGAGCTTCGTGCCCTTGGGAGTTCATATGAGTGCGTCGAACCCGATGATCTATCCACAATCCAGCTGAATGCTTGGGACGTGATCGTATCTGATACGGCGACTATAGACGGCAATCTCAAGCCAACCGCAGAGCAAACCATCATAGGCGTGAGCAAACTGGGAGATAGTCTGCTCGAACCGTTGATCGAAAATGAACGGGTTGATGATTGTTTCTCAAGACCGGCTTCTTCGCTGTCTATTCGAGAAACACTGACGCGGGTTTTCGCTGGAAAAGCACTGGGCAAAGCATTGCTAGCCGTCCAACAATCGTCATCAGACAAACTGGCATCCTTCACCGGAAGACGTATTCTCGTCGCCGACGACAGCGCTGTGAACCGCGAAGTTGTTATTCAGGCCCTCAATCGTTTCGACATTAACCCTGTCGTGGTTGACAGTGGTCCGGAGGCAATAAGACAATTTGAAAGCGGCTCATTCGATCTTGTATTCATGGATTGTAGTATGCCGGAAATGGACGGCTTTACGGCAACACGCGAATTGCGCAAAATTGAGGAGAAACGCGAAGCGCCGCGAACACCAATTGTTGCGCTTACCGCCCATATTGCCGAGCAGATTGCTACACAATCAGCCGAGGCTGGCATGGATGAGGTTGTCGTAAAGCCATTCACAATCCAATCCATTGGCGATTGTTTGGGCCGCTGGCTGGAACCTTCTGAGGGACAGGAATCAACAAACACGCCGGAAGCCTTATCGTCTGAAACACAATACGAAACTCTTGATGTGTCTTCAGATGAGGTTATCGATCCAAACCTTTTGCAAAATCTCAAAGATATTGCCGGAGATGGCTTTGATACAATGATTCAACAGCTTAACAACTTGTATCTTGAGAATGCACCACTCGCTTTTGAAACCCTTGAGCAAGCGTTTGAAAGTGGGGAAGAACCTGAAGCGATTAAAGACGCAGCCCATGCACTAAAATCAATGAGCATCAACATTGGTGCGGGGACCCTTGGAAAACTCTGCCAGAGAATTGAAGACTTTGCATTGGCTGAAGATATTCAAAACGCATCGGCACAACATCACGAACTTAAGACGGAATTCTCTGCTCTAATCTCCTACCTGAAAGATCAGGTTAAGGAACGGGAACCGAGCAAAGAAACATCATTAAAAACAAGCAGTTCTGCTATTGCTTGAAATTATTCATTTATTAACGCAGCAATGCCATAGTAATGGCTGCTGGATCCTATGATATGAATATTTATAAAACAGTCTTGATCGTTGATGACGACCCTATTCAAGTCTCCTTACTAACATCCTATTTTGTTGCGTTGGGTGTCAGGACGGTGGACGGTGCTACTAATGCAGCTGAAGCACTCACAAAGCTATTGGAGAACGGCGCAAACTTGGATTTGTTGGTAACTGATCTTCAGATGCCGCAAATGGATGGTTTGGAGTTTATGCGCAACATCAAAGACACTGAATTCAAAGGCAAGTTTGCAATCATATCCGGTGTGAAAACGGACCTGATTGGACATGCCGCTCGCCTTGCGCAGATGCACAATCTGGATTTGATTGGCCACATAAGTAAGCCTATCACCAAGCAATCGCTTGATGCAGTCTTCCTAAAAGAGCACGAAAAAGAGGTGGCACCGACCAAGGAAACGAATTCTGTCATTACACAGGAAGCCTTCTCGCACGCCATGCGATACGGCGAGATCGTTGCTTATTATCAACCGAAGGTGTCCGTAGTTTCCGGGAAAATTGAAGGTGCAGAAGCCCTCGCAAGATGGGTGAAAAATGATGGAACACGGATCTCACCGGATGACTTTGTCAAGTTTGCAAGCGCTGCCGGACGCATGAATGAGTTAACCTTCCATCTCTTTGACACGGTTCTAAGTGATATGCGGGAACTTCTGCTATCCACCCCTGATCTGAAAGTCGCAATTAATCTCGATGCTGAGAACATTCGCAATCGCGCCCTACCCGACCAATTTTTTGATCGCATGAAGATGAAGGGCATAAAACCAAAGAACATCAGCTTTGAGGTTACTGAGAGCAACATTCTGAACCTGGACGTTACTACTTTGGAAGTGTTGTCGCGCCTTCGAGTGTTCGACTTTGACCTCGCGATCGATGACTTTGGCACTGGTTCTTCAAACATTCAAACGTTACGGGATTTCCCCTACTCGGAATTGAAGATCGACAAATCCTTTATCTCTGACGCGGTTACGAACTCTTTTTCCCGCGAAACTGTGCGTGCAGCTGTAAACCTCGCCCGTCAACAGGGTATGAACATCGTGGCTGAAGGTGTCGAAGACATGGCGACATGGGAAATGATCGAAAGTCTGGGCATTGATCAGGCGCAAGGATATCTCGTCTCGAAAGCGATGCCAAAAGAAGACTTTGGAAAATTCCTGCTGCAGCACCCTAAAGGCATACGCCTGAATGCAGCTTAAAGGGTGTATTCTAGCACCCAATGACAAGATGGCACTTACTTTATCGCCTCTTTAGTTTTTATATTCAATCGGCATTCCGATTTTAAATTCATATTAACATCACCTAACGTAAGTTGACCCGTATTGGTATTCCCAAAGGGGCTCAAAATGCGAATATGGAGACATATTACAATCGCATTGATAGGTGTTTTCTCACTCGAACATAGTTCCGTGTCGAGTGCACAAGAAATTTCACAACTCCTAAGAGACGAATTTAAGCGCCCAACGGTCATAACCTTTCCAGATAACGCCCCCTACAGTCCCCAAGTTGCTACCCTTGGAAAAATGCTCTTCTTCGACCCAAGGCTATCCGGCACTCAAAACATGAGTTGTACCACCTGTCACAACCCTTCTTTCGGGTGGGAGACGCCGGTTGAAAAAGCGATTGGCACAAAAAACGTAGCCTTGGACCGCCATGCGCCCACTGTATTAAACCTCTACGAAGCACCTCAGTTTTTCTGGGATGGTAGAGCCAAGACACTCGAAGAACAGGCAGAAGGACCGATCACCCATCCAAAGGAAATGGGTGCAAACTTTCCAGACCTGATTGCACGGTTGGAGCAGATTGAAGAATACCAATATTGGTTCGGTATGATTTTTCCCGAAGCAGGCATAACCAAGTCGAATATATTGACGGCGATAGCCACGTTCGAGAGAACACTGATTTCGGGATGGTCCGCGTTTGACGATTGGATTGCGGGAGACGAAAACGCAATTTCGAACTCTGCCAAACGCGGGTTTGATATTTTCACTGGGAAAGCAGGATGTTCAAACTGCCATTCCGGTTGGAATTTCACCGACCACCAATTGCACGACATCGGTCTGGAAACAGAAGACCTCGGCGGTGGCATATTCGCTCCAGATGATCAAAGCAGGCAGCATACATTCAAGACACCAACGCTGCGCAACATCACCGACCGGGCACCCTTTATGCATCATGGTGATTTGCTGACGCTTAGAGACGTCATCGCACATTACGAAACTGGAGGTATCCAGCGGCCATCACGCTCCAAACTGATCAAAGATGTTAAATTCACAAATCAAGAAGTGGAAGACCTTATTTCTTTCATGGCAACCCTTACAGAGCCAAATCCTAATATTAAGGCTCCCTCGCTACCTCCGCGCTAGGACATACCATGAAGTTGCGGAACACCATTCAGTTTAAATTGCTCTTACCCATTGTATTGCTGCTCTTAGTCGCTGCTGCATGCATTGGCGCTGTCTCACTTTATGTTTTTGACACCAATAACCGGCAAAGCGAGTTAGGTGCTCAGGCGCTACAGGCGTCACATCACGCACACAATGCAAACCAAGTCGTGGGCAAGATTGACACTTTGGTTCAAGAAACACTGGATATGGTTTCCATTAAAAGTGAGGCCCATCTGAGAACCAGATTCGAATCTTTCGCAGCGGAACTCAATGTGACGTTAAATGCGTTACGGGCTACGTCTCAGGAGCCAGAAATCTTGGAGCAGATTTCATCCCTTGAATCAGAAACAAACATCTGGATTAAAAACGTCCGCCTGCTTCTAGGTCTGGACAAAAGCAACCAAATCCCAACTCGTTTCGCGTTTTCAAAGCAGACTCAAAAGATTGCGAGTAAATCGCTGGAAATATCGATGTTAACTGAGGATGTGGTGCAAAACCATTCAGAGAATTCACGGAACGAATTCAAGAATGGTTTGTTGATGGTGGCAGCACTCACGCTCGGTTTGCTTGCGACAATCACCATCTATTTGTTCTCAAGAATTAAATCGATTGGTGTATCCATGACGAACCTCGCGTCTTCAATGACGGAGATTGTGGACGGCAATCTCGACTTAGCGGTTCAAGGGCAGGATAGAAAAGATGAAGTCGGTCAGATGGCGCGAAACCTCTCGAAGTTCGCGTCTGACCTGTCAGAGTTAGATCATGTAAAGAAGGAAAAGTTCCTCCTCTCCCATGACGTACTTACAGGCCTTGCTAATCGTCGGCTCTTCACTGAGCGTCTCGAACAGGAACTCATGGATCATGCTAACAGGGGCAACCTGATTGTAGCGCTAATTGATTTGGACAATTTCAAATTCATCAATGACACGATGGGCCATGATGCAGGTGATGCGTTGCTTGTTGAATTGTCCAACAGGTTCCAGAAAATCGCGGATCGCTGCAATGGCTTGGTTGCACGGTTTGGCGGCGATGAATTCGCAATGATTGCCCGAACAGGTACTTCGTATCAGAACGCTGAAGAACTAGGTGAGTTTCTTTTATCAAAGATCGCAATCCGTTTTCAGTTTAACTCAAACCTTATCCAGCCGGGTTGCTCCATTGGTTTTGCAAACGTAGAAGACCTCGAAACACCTGTAATCTCCGATGCACTCAAAGCTGCAGACGTTGCACTTTACGAGGCAAAAGCATCAGGTAAAGCCCGCTTTCAAGTTTATGATGAGAGCATCAAGGCCTTACATATTCGCCAGCAAAATCTTGCCGAAAACCTGAAATCTGCAATTCGAGGCGGAGAAATTAATGCATCCTACCAACCCAAAATCTGTCTGAATACGGGCGCAATGGTTGGTGTTGAGGCACTCGCACGCTGGCAAATGAACGGAGAGTGGATTGAACCTGAAGAATTCGTCACTATCGCTGAACGCACGGGTTTGATCCGGAGCATGGATATGCAAGTCCTTAAATCTGCGGCTGAATTCTCCGTGGAAGTCTATGGTAAGACAGGCGAACGCCTCGCGATCAGCTCCAATATGTCAGCACAGCATTTTCTGTCAGAGGATATCGTGAGTAACGTCCAAAAGATCCTCAAGCAAACAGGACTTCCACCTTCTTACTACACTCTCGAAATCACAGAAAATTCCGCGGTGGAAAACTGGGATGCGGTGGTATCCACACTCGCAAAACTAAGAATGCTCGGCATAAAAATTTCGATTGATGATTTCGGTACGGGCTATTCTTCGTTGAGCTATCTGCAGCGTTTCAAGTTTGATGAGATCAAGATCGATAAAGAGTTTGTAAATCGCGTCGACGAAAACGATGACAGTCTTTTCCTCTTTTCCAGCATCATCAATATGGCAAAAGGACTTGGCAGTAAGATTGTCGTTGAGGGCATTGAGACTAGCCAGCAGGGTATCTTTGCCAAGCAAGCCGGTGGTCACATTGGACAAGGGTTCCTTTTCGGAAAACCGCTCTCACGGACCGACGCGCTTGCCTATGTTGAAAGAATTGAGTTATCCGCGGTTGCCTGAATTTGAGTAGGTGTATTGCATTGGCCGTAGATTAATAGGCTCTAATGCGCTTTGCGAAATTTCGATTTCTTTCTCTAAATTTGTGAAAGAACTGCAGCAGTATGTTCAACGCAAGAACTTTTTCTCCCGAACGAGACTTAACATCTTTTCGAGAGCTTGCTCCTCCGATATGCCAGACGTATTAAGCTCGCCTTGCGCTCTCGCATAAAGCTCTTTCCGGTCAGCTAGGATCAACTTGAGTTGCGCCATGGCCTCCGGGTTACCAGTCATTGGCCGCGTATCCCCCTGGGCCAAAACCCGTTCCATATGTTCCTGCGGGCTTGCCTTGATCCAGATCGTGTTGAAGCGCGCCAGCAGCTTTTTGAACGTGGTGGGTTCGCTAACAACGCCACCAGAGGCAGCGAGAATGATCGTATCTTCTTCATCGGCGATGCGATCAAGCGCCAAAGCCTCTAATTTGCGAAAGCCTTCTTGACTGTAAAGTGCCATCACCTCCGCGACAGGCATTCCGGCAATTTTTTCAATCTCTTTGTTCAACTCCAGAAACGGAATGCCTGTTTCTTCTGAAAACATTTTTCCGAGGGTTGATTTACCAGCCCCCCTTAATCCTATTAGACAAATGCGTTGTGCCCGTTCTGATCGTATGGGTGGTTGCTTCAGAATTTGCATGACCGCGTCACGACTGGACTTGTCCGTCCGTCGCAGCAGTTCCATTGCGTTGGCCATCTCTGAGCTTGTGTTTTCATCTTCGCCTAACAGCCAATTCATTGGATGAGCAAGGGCGATGGCGATGCGCTTTAAAACGATGATCGAAATATTACCTTCACCACTTTCCAGTTGTGCAAGGTACCTTGGCGATACACCAGAGCGAACCGAAAGTTCACGGCGTGATATACCACAAGTTTCGCGTGCCTGACGGACCCGTTGCGCTACTTCTGCAAGCAGTGTTTCAGATGCATGTTTGTTTAGCGTGGGGTCCAATTTCCCTTCCAGCATTTTTTGGTTCACTCACATTTATGACTAAATCCCGACCGCTGAAACTTCCTATGCATCTTCAAGCATTATGTGCGGCATAATTCCGTCAAGCCACGGAAGGCCAATATCTTCCGGCATATCACTTGATGAGGCGTCGTAGATACCACGCTCACCAACCATGGTGGCATTACATTGTTTAAGTGCCGTCATAAGCTTTTCCGAGCCTTGAGCAAACGTGTAGTCAAACACCATGTCACCAAGCCCAAAAATGGCAAATCGAATCCCAGCTAGGTCAGGCTTTTCGTCGGTTAACGTATCGTAGAATGTTGCTGCCCCGGCAGGCAGATCCCCATTTCCGTAAGTCGAAGTGACAAAGATATGGAATGCCTTTGGATCAAGTTCTGATGGCGTGGCGTCTCCGAGTGATACAATTGAACACTCATAATCCGCTTCAAGCTTGTCTTTCATATCATCGCACAGAATTTCGGAATTCCCGGTTTCAGTACCGTATAGCAACGCAATTTTCATCATTAGAACCCGTTTCCATTAAGCCATATGAAGTTTTACATATTCAAAATCACCAGACTGGTTGTTGATGCCAACCTTTGGCGGGGCAATCCACCCGGCGTATTGACCGGGCTCCACACACGGCACCATGAGAGACTGAATAAAATCTCCGTCTGCACTGTCCGGCACCCATTCATGTTTCTTAGCATCGTACTCTTCTTGCGAAATCAGATTACCATCCGGATCAATAGGCTTGCCCGCGAATACGCCAATCTCACGATTGAAACCTTCGTGTGGAAGCTTTAGTTCAAATTCTATCCCAAGCTTCTCAATCAACTTGTTCCAGCGTCTCAGCCCTCCGGATGCATCCCTCTTATAGTCGTCACGCAGGCGCATGTTGATTGCAGTAAGAGCCGGAACATCTTTAAGTTCAATTTTGCCATCTTCAAATTGAACAACCGGATAGGTCGCGTTTTCCAAACGATGATCATCATCAAGCCTGTGCTCCATGAAGCGACCCTTGATGCCCGCATTGAACGCATTGGCGGCATTGGTCGATACTTCCTGCCCAAACAAATCCAGCGAGAGCGTATAGTGCATATTCAGTTTCTTTTGAATCGTCGGCAAGTCAATGACACCAAGATCTCTGATCTTGTTGATGTCGTACGGGTCGTCAATTCCCGCTTCTTTCATCGCTTCGCAGGTGCGCTGAAGAACCCGTGTTACACCTGTTTCGCCAACGAACATATGGTGGGCTTCTTCAGTCAACATGAAACGACAGGTGCGTGACAGCGGGTCAAAACCTGATTGGGCAAGTGACTCTAGCTGCATTTTTCCATCACGGTCTGTGAAGTAAGTGAACATGAAGAACGATAGCCAGTCCGGAGTTTCTTCGTTGAACGCTCCAAGCATTCTCGGCGCTTCATCAGAGCCTGAAGAGCGTACCAGCAAGTCATCGGCTTCCTCGCGACCATTTTTGCCAAAGTATTTCTGTAATAGATACACCATGGCCCATAGGTGCCGACCCTCTTCCACATTTACCTGAAACAGGTTGCGCATGTCATATAGGGAAGGCGCGGTCAGCCCAAGAAACCGTTGTTGTTCGACGGAACCTGGCTCGGTATCGCCCTGGATTACAATCAGGCGTTGGAGCATTGCCCGGTATTCGCCGGGAACTTCCTGCCAGGCCGGCTCGCCCACATGCTCACCGCAGGGAACCGTTCGGTCTTCCACCTGCGGAGCAAGCAAAATACCCCAGCGATATTCAGGCATTTTAACATAGTCAAATTTTGCCCAGCCCTTGGGATCCACAGATACGGCAGTGCGCAGATAGACCATGGATTCCTGAAATTCCCGCGGAATGAGATCATTCCACCAGTTGATGTAACCGGGATGCCACTTCTCCAAGGCCTTTTGGACGCGTCTATCTTGGGAAAGGCCCACATTGTTAGGAATAAGTGTATCGTATTCCACATTGGAAAGTATTGACATGTTCAACTCCATAATCGTTCCGGAAGGCCTCGCAGAGGCAATTCACATTCATTTCACGCTCAAACGCGCTCCATATCAAAATCACCGCGCAAACCTGAGCCATAACGCTGCAACGCGCCGGTTTCACCAACCGCATTGGGGCGGTTGAAAATCCAGTTCTGCCAGGCTGTGAGGCGACCAAAAATTCTTGTTTCCATGGTTTCGGGACCGGCAAAGCGCAGATTTGCTTCCATTCCGGTCATGGCATCGGGTGAGAAAGAGGACCTTTCCTCCATGAAAATCCTGATTTCGTCTTCCCAATCAATCTCGTCGAGTATGAACGTAACAAGACCCAGCTCTTCTGATTCTGATGCTTCTAATTCCAAGCCGATTGCTTTTTGTGCAGCATCAAGCGCTTGTTCATCATCGAGAAAACGCGTCTGAAGACGACTCAATCCATTGCTCATCGGGAACTGACCGAAGTTTGCCTCTGTCAGAGTAATCCTCGCAATGGGCCGATTGTCACCTTCGAACTCATCTTCCATCATATAGGTACGGTCTACCGACCAAAGGATTTCGGCGAGAATTCCTGTGAAACAGGAACCATGCTCGATAAGTGCCACCATTGAGCGAGATGTCACATCAATGCGTTTTAAAACACGCTTCCAGTAGGCAAGGACTTCCCGCGCCAACCAGTGTTCCTTATTGTCGAACAGGTTTTGTTCGTGGCGAGCAAACAATGCCGGATCACCCCGAGAACAGAATACCCAGAGACCAAGTTTCCGCTCATTCAAACGCAAGTGCAAAATTGCATCATCAAGCTCGCGAGCAAGGCGGAAGAGATAGGCCTGATCTCCTTGGTTTTTAAATTCATCCATGTTGTTCGGGGCCTCATCATCCGGCCCCTTAATCATAAGAGTTACCTTATTGGCAGCCCGGTCCAGTGTTACTTCAATCGTCGAATACGTGATCGAACCATCATTGCCGAACTTGCGATCCAATGGCCCGATCTCGATGCCCTCGGTGATATCTTGTTTGGCGGAGTTCTGAGCAAACTCTCTGGCACGTTCCTGAACCGTTACATCAAACTTCGAGTTTGGAATAACTTCGTCGACTAACTTCCATTGCTTCGCGCGCTTACCTTTAACGCCTTCTTCGACAGAGCAGAAAATATCCGCAAGATCACGGCGTACTTTGCGTTTGTCCGTGACACGCGTAAGTCCACCGGTTCCCGGCAATACGCCAAGCAAAGGAACTTCTGGCAATGAAACGGATGACGTGCTGTCATCGGTGAGCATAATATAGTTGCAAGCGAGGGCAAGTTCATAGCCTCCCCCTGCACACGAGCCTTTCACTGCTGCTATATATTTCTGTCCGGAATCTTCCTCCGCAGCCTCATAGGTATTACGTGTTTCGTTGGTGAACTTACAGAAATTCACTTTATGGCTATGCGCCGCCCCTCCGAGCATACGGATATTGGCACCAGCACAAAAAACGCGATCCTTACCAGACTGCATCACTACAGTTTTGACTTCCGGATGCTCAAAGCGCATGCGCTGAACGATATCAGCGAGTTCGATATCTACGCCTAGGTCATAGGAATTCAACTTCAGCTGATATCCCTCAAAAAGACCACCATCTTCGTCCACATCCATAAATAGATTGGCAACAGGGCCATCATATTCAACGCGCCAATGGCGGTATTTTGATGGATCTGTAAGAAAGTCAATGACCTTACTCATGACCGGCCCTCCTCTAAGATAGGTGTAATATAATGCACTTATGCGGCTTATGTAAATATGCATTATAATGCATAATATAGGGCGTATCCGGCTACACCTTGGAACAAGAGCTTGTTCGCCGATTTCAGGCTATCTGAACTGGTTCATGTTCTATGTGTTCCAGCCGGTCACAAAAGTCCGCAACGACAGCAATTGTCTGGTCTGCAAACTCTAGATGCGGCGCGTGCCCGCAATCGCTGATAATTTCCACATCAACCGGCGAATATATTCTTTGCTCAATCTCTTCGACTTGCGCAAGCGTTCCATAGGGATCATCCGCACCCTGAATGGCCAATACCGGGACGCGCAGGTAGTCAATTACTTCACTGACATTCCATTCTTCAAAGTCAGAATCCAGCCAAGCATCATTCCAGCCATAGAAAGCGTTATCCGGGTCGCGATGATACTTGGTCATGCGGGATTTCAGATTGCCGATCTCGTAACTTGTTTTGGTTTTGGCAATTTCTTGAAGCCCGACTGGCTCCGCAAAGAAGTGAGGTGCAATAAGCACCAGTCCGCGAACACGATGATCTTCAATTGAGCCGGTATATATAGCAGCAATGCTGGCACCATCGGAATGACCTAACAGTATGCCCCGCTTATATCCAATGTGGTTTAGCACATTCGGTAAGATGTCTGTCGCTTCGCGTGTCATGTAGCTCAACGGTCTGGGCAGCGACACAGGATCAGATTGTCCATACCCGGCACGTGAGTAAGCAAAAACTCCAAAACCCGTTGCAGCAGCTAACTGTCGCGGGAAATTGCGCCAGAGATCAACGCACCCGAGCCCCTCATGCAACATGACAATCATTGGTTTTTCGGAAGGTTGCGCTCCCCAGCAGGCATATTCAAGTTTCATTCCATTGATGGAAAGAAAACCACTTCCTCCATCTTCCCAAATGAACCCACTCACTGTTCAGCTCTCAACTTGAAGCGTTGTATCTTGCCTGTGGCAGTTTTGGGCAAATCATCGACAACAGAAACCCAACGAGGATACTTCCACTTGCCGATCTTCTCTTTAACAAATTCCTTCAACGCTTCATCTATACCCTCTGCCGCCGCTGACTCTTGCAGAACAATAAAGGCTTTGGGTTTCTCCAAACCGTCATCATCTCGCGCCGCCACAACGGCAGCTTCCAGAACCGAAGGGTGTTCAATCAAAGCTTGTTCGACTTCAAAAGGACTCACCCAAATACCGGAAACTTTGAACATGTCGTCCGTACGGCCACAATAGATGTAACGACCAGTTTCAGAGATTTCGTACTTATCGCCGGTTCGGGTCCATTCTCCCTCAAAGGTCGCGCGGCTCTTCTCCCGTTGGTTCCAGTAGCCATCAGCTGCTGAATCGCCCTTTACTAGAAGCTCACCCACTTCTCCCTGTTTGACGGGTTCGCCATCTTCACCAACACAGCGCAATTCATAGCCTGGAACAGCAACACCTGATGTTCCATATTCCAGATCACCCTCCCTATTGGATAAGAAAATGTGCAACATCTCCGTAGAACCAACACCATCCAGAATGTCGACGCCCCATAACTCTTGCCACTTGTTGCCGATTTCAGCTGGCAAGGCTTCGCCGGCTGATACACAAATCCTCAGGTTGGAAGGTGGTTTGTTGACTTTGGACAAATGCGCCAGAGTTGCCGCGTAAAGCGTAGGAACTCCACAAAAAATTGTAGGCTTCTCGCGTTCAATAACATCGACAACGACATCGGGTGTAGGACGCCCATTATATAGTATTGTTGTTGCGCCAACAGACATTGGAAATGAAAAAGAATTACCCAATCCATAGGCAAAAAATATCTTGGCCGCAGAATAGACGATATCGTCTTTCCTTATGCCTAAAACCTGCGCGCCGTAGGTTTCCGCTGTCACCCTCATAGAGCTGTGAACGTGGCGCACTCCCTTCGGCTGACCGGTCGAACCGGACGAATAGAGCCAGAAAGCACATTCATCTCCGCTAACCGAAATAACAGGAGCTTCCGATGCGCCATCTAAGAACTCCTCGTAAGAAATCACGCCTTTCCCAGGCTCGCCCCCAATCATGATAATCTTTTCCAGATACGGGTTGTCCGAGACGATGGGCTCTACCATTGGCCAAAGTTCATGTGAGACGATCAGGCAATTGGCGCGGCTATCATTCAATATGATATCATAGACAGAAGTTGCCAGAAGCGTGTTCAACGCAACTGGAACGACCCCGGCTTTCAAAGCCCCCCAGAAGACTTCTACATACTCGATCTGATCCAGTATCAGACAAGCAACCCGGCTCTCGCGCGAAATTCCCGCTTTGTGAAACGCACCAGCAACCAACGATGATCTGGATGATAGATCGCGGTAACTGATCGTGCGTTGAAACCCTGATAGTTCACGAAACGCCACTTTGTCTGCGCGACCTTCACCAACATGTCGATCTACAAACCAAATCGCCGCATTGCTATTTTCCATCATTAGCCCTCCTCCGAGCGGTTAAATCTCAGATGTCATAACCGTCTCCACTATGCCAAACACTTGCATGCGCTAGTGGCTACCAGCAATAAGCAGATTACCGATTGCAACTTGATCGAACACTTTGTTGCGTATCTAAATTGCCTGTTCCGGGTCGACATCGAAGACCAATGTGATTGATCGATCACCGGACTGCAAGTCTTGTTGATGGACAAAATCCATTCAGATCATCAAGCTCTTATCACCCAAATTACCGATAAATCTTGCATGACCTGGCGTTTGGCCGGACAGTGCTGCCGTATTGTAGGAAAGTCTTTGTGTCATCCAGATACGCTGTTGATACTATCCTCATTTGTCCAAAGACTGTGATTGGTGTAAGGCCACCATCCACGTTTGTTACAACGCCCTCGACCTTCCCACTCATTCCTAATAATATTCAAGCT
>CALLHT010000184.1 GCA_938009335.1 uncultured Rhizobiaceae group bacterium | reverse complement strand
GTCGCGCTAGGCTGGTATTAATACTTCAATGATTCAACTAATACAGGTTTATGTTAGCAAATAATAAATAGTATCGAATTATTCTTTCCGCAATATTGGTGAGGTGCGGATGTCTAAATCGATTTCAAATTTTGCTTTTTTTGCAGTTGTCTTTGGATTGGCAACTTCCGGATACTGGTTGCCCTATGCGCAAACCGGAGTGCCCAATAGGGCCCTTCCAGAACTTCGAACAAACGCCGCAGGATACAGCGTTCCCCCTAAAGTGGTCATGAGTGAGAAATACAAACCATTTTGGATTCAGCACGCAGTTTCCGGTTTTTCCAAGGATACATCGCTTGAAACACCTGCTCATCTAGAGATTTTACGTCACTCCGAAAACTGCGCAGTGACACGTCCTAGCGAACATGAGTATATCGCCAATGTTCATACGGGTTCAGCATGGAATAACATTGATATCTTTTCTATCTCGGAAGAGAAGTTAAATGCATATTCGAAGACTTATGCCAAAATTCAACAAGAATGGGACATTGGATACGTTCGGAAGAAAGTGCGGGCAGGTACACAGTTCTGGACTGCGGATGTCATTGTTGGGCAAAGCGACAAGCCGGTTTATTTAGTCTTAGCATCAGAAACCGCTATGGTCTGGAACATAGTGAAGGCGCCTGAAACCAAAATTTCCCGCGTTGTACTCTTGGGCAATTATGGCGTTGGCGTTTCCAATCTAGCTGATGAGGTGCCTGTCGAAGTGATTGCGGGCTCCGCTTTAGCAGTATGTGGTGGTCATGTTGCACTTCAACCAAAACCACATTGGCCATTATACGATAGCACGGGAAATCGAAGAAAACTCTTGAATCGCTATAAAGATGACTATCGGCAATTTAATCGTTGGTTTCAAAACACTTTAGGTGTTTCAGTAGATACCAATTTGGTTGCGGTGCGCTCGGCAAACCATTTCTATGTAGGAGAGGCGACACCGGGCCAAGCAGACAAGTTTCCGTACAAGTATGTAACGGATAGTAAGGTTAGAGCTTATAGCGATGATCGGTTGACGATATCCAACTGGAAAGCGGTCAATCAAATGTTTTTGAGCGAAATCAAAAAAAGATCAAACCGCTTGTAATTGCTTCACGTTGAATTTTTTAGGTTTCTAGTTATGTTTCTGGAAATGTTTGCCTTCAGCACGTATATTGATTGTGAAAAGGATAGACAATCATGACTAGCTTTGAAGTTATCACTCTTACGGATGCAGCGCGGTCGCGCGTTGGTGAAATCCTTGGCAGTCACCCGAATGCTGCCGGCATTCGCATCGGCGTGAAAAACGGCGGCTGTGCGGGTATGGAATACACTGTTGATCTGGCAGAAGAGGTGATCAAAGGCGAAGATAAGGTAGAAACGTCGGAAGGCACTGTTTTCATTGATGCCAAAGCCGTTTTATTTCTGCTTGGCACTCAGCTTGATTTTGAAGTGACGAAACTTCGTACAGGCTTTGTGTTCAATAACCCGAACCAATCCTCCGCCTGCGGCTGCGGAGAGAGCGTAGAGCTAACACCTGCTGAAATGACGCCTGAAATGATCCAGGCGCGTGAACTGGCGAATGGGTAGGCCTCAATCCTCATCCACCTGATGCACTTCCACGACATTGCCGTCGGGATCGTAGAAGAAAATTTGATGCCAGCCCTGCACGGCAACGTTGCCGAAGTCAGAGTAGGGCACGCCCTTTTCATCCAGTGACTTCTTGAACGCTTCGATATCATCGGTGCGGAAGGCGATGTGCCCGCGATCGACCGGATTAACCGCGTGGCCCGTTTTGAAGCCGACTTCCAAATCTTTACGCGCTAGATGGAACTGGATCGCACCATCTGTCCTAAAAGCCACATCGCCCGCGTAGCCCTTTTTCTTTTCAAGGGTAGGTAGCCCTTGGGTTTCTTCATTCAGTCCCATCACATCGCGATAAAACTCATCCATGCGCGAAACATTGTCCGTTGCGAAATTGACATGGTGGAGTGTGAGTTTCATCTTGCTACCTGTTATCTGTTTTAACCATCAAACGATCTTGGCTCGCTTGAGTCAAATTGGAACCGATTATGCCAACCCCAATTTCGCAAGAGAATGATTGCATCGATTACATCGAGTTTGGTGTTAGCGATATCGCTCGCACGAAAGCATTTTACGCCTCTGCCTTCGGTTGGACATTTACCGACTATGGCGAAAACTATTGCGAATTCACAGACGGTCGCATCAAAGGTGGATTTGAAGTTGTATCTGACGTTAAGACAGGAGGGGCTCTTGTTGTGCTCTATCATAATGATCTGGAAACTGCCCAAGCAAATGTAATCGCTGCGGGTGGCAATATCACCAAGCCTATTTTTCAGTTTCCCGGTGGTGAGCGTTTTCAATTCACTGATCCGAATGGCCATGAGTTGGCGGTTTGGCGCGTTACTTAAGGGTGTCGTTTCCAGAACTTGCAATTGTATCGAAGTTTCCCAATCCTTTGTCATGATCGGTTTGGAGGATGGTCATGGATATAAAGACGCTAAAGGAAACCTATGACGAGCAAGGCTATCTCGTTATTGAAAGGCTCTTTTCTGATGAAGTGCTGGATGAATTGAGATCTGCTACCGCCAGTTTTGTTGATGATGTTTCTGATCGTAAACTGAGCGGAGAACTTCTCGATAGTTTTGAG
>CALLHT010000183.1 GCA_938009335.1 uncultured Rhizobiaceae group bacterium | reverse complement strand
GAGCCGGTTTGATCACGTTTTTCCAGTGCAACATTGGCAAAGGTCGCAATTGCCGGAATGCCCAAAGATTGCGCCAGTTTCGCCTGTTCGCCAATACGATCAACCGAGTAACGATTGACGCCCGGCAGTTTCTCGAGCGGTTCGGTCACCCCTTTTCCCTCGCAGATGAATACAGGCCAAATGAGATCGTCGGTCGTAAGGCGGTTCTCCCGCATCAAACGACGGTTCCACTCAAATCGGCGATTGCGACGCATTCTGCGATTGCCCGTAATTTCATCCACACTGCGTGTCATGTATGAATTCCCTTTGAAGTCCCGACCTTTTTCTATAATTGGTACTAGGCACTTAGCCAAGTGAATAGGTAACATTGGCTTTGAAATTCCGCGAGGTCCTGTCTCTAACATGCGTGACGTAGCTTTGGAAAAACGAGATCATTTCAATCTCAAACCGCTTTTTGAATTATTCCTAAAGGCGGTCGCGCTGTTTTTTATCGCCTTCACCATCCGCTATTGGCTATTGGCGATTGGGTACCCGGACACACAAATTCGTTTCGACACTATGGTGTATGAATGGCAGCTCGCGGTGGCTGTTCTTTCTGTGGTGCAGCCCGTTGTTGCCGTAGGTCTGTGGAGTGCCGTGCGATGGGGCTATGTGGTTTGGTCAATTGCAGTTGCGATAGAACTGATCATGTATGGGCCTCTGTCACAAACCTTTGGCACGTTTTGGTCTTTGATCTATTTCCACGTCTGCACCGGTTTGGTGATGGGTTTGTATCTATTGATTGAAACATTGAGCAAGAGACGCACGAACTCATAGAGTAGCGCTTCCGTTAAATTCTTACACAAAGTGTTTGCACAATTTTAACGATAGAATCCGTTCATTGCTGGTAACGAGATATTAATCGTAAGCTTTAATTCGAATTTTAGACGATTGCCGTAGAACTGTTCACATAGCGAAGAGCAATAACTTCGCATAGATAAAACAGTGAGGCAGAACATGAGCAACGCACCGGAAATGGTGGGCAAGGCGATAAAGCCTGCTTTTGAAGGGGATGTTAAATCCCTTTATTTAGATTCCTTGACGATGGTCGAACGGCTTCATCGTCGTCTTCTTGACGTGATCAAAGATGAATTCGATCGTAATGGTCGTAGTGACATTAACCCGGTACAAGCGCTTTTGCTGTTTAATATCGGCAACACAGAGCTGACCGCGGGCGAATTGCGCACGCGCGGTTACTATCTGGGTTCAAATGTTTCTTATAATTTGAAGAAGCTGGTTGATCAGGGTTACATCAATCATCAGAAATCCCGCGTAGACCGCCGCTCAGTGCGCGTAAGCTTGACCGAAAAAGGCAAAGAAGTAGCAGATATCGTTGACGGTCTTTACGAACGTCACGTGGCTTCAATTGAGCAGATCGGCGGAATCGGCGGCGAAGAATTCGACGCGATGAACAAATCTTTGAAGCGTCTTGAGCGTTTCTGGACTGATCAAATCCTCTATAGGCTCTGATCTAAGCCCGTTTATCACAAACAGTTTATCGAAGAACCCGCCCAATTGTGGCGGGTTTTTTGTTATATGCCATAATATTCGCAATAAAATGAGGTTTGTAGGCCGAAAGGACTTGTATCAGGAGTGCGACTCATTACCTAACGGAAATGCGATTGTTTTGCACATTGTTAACCATAGTGTTGCTAGGCATATGATACGACAAATTTGGCGCAGCGTTCAGCCGCAACTTAGATCGGGATAAGACTATGAAAAGAAGGCAGTTTTTATCTGGCCTCGCAGCTGCAGGTGGTGCATCACTTGCTACACCCGCGCTTGCAGAAAATCCAATTGCTGCAATCATTAATTCCTCACGCCGTGACAGCTGGGAAGACCAGTTTGATGCGCGCAAGGGCGATGCGAAGCTTTCTTCGACAAAAATTCCGATTTTTTCACCACAGACACCGGTATTTGTTCAGCGTGCGATCGATCAGTATCGACAACTTGCTTCGGCGGGTGGTTGGCCGGTTGTGCCCGCCAACCAGAAACTGCGTCTTGGTGCCCAATCCAAAAACGTTAGCCTTTTGAGAAAGCGTCTGATCGCGTCGAACGACCTTGACCCGAGTGCGGGGCAGAATTCTGATGTGTTTGACACTTGGGTTGATGGCGGTATTCGCCGTTTTCAAGCTCGTCATGGTCTTCCGGCAGATGGCGTTGTGGGTAAATACACCTATGCGGCAATGAACATTCCGGCACATATCCGCCTTGGGCAACTTGAAACAAACCTTGTCCGTTTGCGATCTATGTCCGGCTTCCTAGGTGACCGCTATGTGATGGTGAACATCCCGGCGGCCCAAATCGAAGCCGTCAATGGTGGCAAAGTTGAATCCCGCCATACCGCCATCGTCGGTAAGACAGACCGCCAGTCGCCGATTATTGCTTCGAAAATTCACGAGCTGAATTTGAACCCGTATTGGACGTCACCTGTCTCAATCATCAAAAAAGATTTGATTCCGTTGATGCAGAAAGATGCGACGTATCTGGAGCGAAATAAAATTCGCATCTTTGATTGGAACACCCAGCAGGAAATTGATCCATCCAGCATCAACTGGAATTCTGATGAGGCAGCGCAATATATGTTCCGTCAGGACCCGGGTAAGATTAACGCGATGGGTTCTGTAAAAATCAACTTCCCGAATCCGCATGCGGTTTATATGCATGACACACCACAGCAGAGCCTGTTCTCTCGATTGTTGAGATTTGAATCATCCGGTTGTGTGCGCGTACAAAACGTTCGTGACCTGATTACTTGGCTTGCGAATGAAACGCCTGGCTGGGATCGTCGTCAGATTGAGCGCACCATTGAATCGGGTGAGCGCATCGACGTGCCACTTGCCAAACCTGTTCCGATCTACTGGAATTACATCACCGCGTGGTCCACTCAGAACAGCGTTGTGCAGTTCCGAGATGATATTTACAGCCGCGATGGTGCTGAGATTCTCGCGTCAAGTAACTGGAATTAAAGTATTTTCTACACATGTAACTTGGGGGTGCGCGGTTTTGCCCATTGCGCCCCCGAGTTTTTTTGTGTTTTCGCTTTCTCCTGCTCTATTTAGCTAAATACTCGGCCAGAGTGGCCTTTTAGCGAGAAGATTTCATTTTTGGAGGGGTTGCTATGTCTGCCGCAAGTCTTGATAATTTTTTTAATGCGCCTTTGAGCGAAATTGATCCTGAAATTCACAAAGCAATCCAACAGGAATTGGGGCGTCAGCGTCATGAGATTGAGCTGATTGCATCAGAGAATGTGGTTTCTCGTGCTGTTCTTGAGGCGCAAGGGTCTATCATGACCAACAAATACGCCGAAGGCTATCCGGGCAAGCGTTACTATGGCGGCTGTCAGTTTGTGGATATTGCAGAAAACCTTGCAATTGAGCGCGCTAAAGAACTGTTCGGCTGCGAGTTCGTAAACGTTCAGCCAAATTCCGGTTCGCAAATGAACCAAGCTGTTTTCCTCGCGCTTCTTCAGCCGGGCGACACCTTTATGGGGCTTGACCTGAATTCAGGTGGACACCTGACACACGGTTCTCCGGTGAATATGTCCGGTAAGTGGTTCAACGTCGTCTCATACGGCGTAAGTGAAGACACACACCAGATCGACATCAATGAAGTTGAAAAAGCGGCTCAAGAACACAAGCCTAAAATCATCATCGCTGGCGGTACTGCTTATTCGCGCGAGTGGGACTGGGCTGCCTTCCGCCGCATCGCCGACAGCATCGGCGCATACCTGATGGTGGATATGTCACATATTGCAGGTCTTGTTGCAGCAGGCGTGCATGAATCACCGATTCCGCATGCCCATGTGGTCACCACAACAACACACAAGTCTCTTCGCGGACCTCGTGGCGGCATGATCATGAGCAATGACGAAGCGATTGCCAAGAAAATGAACTCCGCGGTGTTCCCGGGTCTTCAAGGCGGTCCGTTGATGCATGTGATCGCTGCGAAAGCGGTTGCTTTCGGTGAGGCATTGCAAGCTGACTTCAAAGAATATCAGCAGCGCGTTAAAGACAATGCGCATGCGCTTGCGACCAGCCTGATGGATAATGGTCTGGATATTGTTTCAGGCGGTACAGAAAACCACTCGATGTTGGTTGATCTTCGCCCGAAGAAAGCAACCGGCAAGCGTGCGGAAGCAGCTCTTGGTCGCGCAAACATCACGTGCAACAAGAACGGTATCCCGTTTGACCCTGAAAAGCCGTTTGTTACTTCCGGCATTCGCTTGGGTTCACCGGCGGGCACAACCCGCGGCTTTGGTGAAGAAGAGTTCCGCGAAATCGGCAACTTCATCACAGAAGTGCTGGACGGATTGATGGTCGCCAATGATGATGACGCAAACCAGTCTGTTGAAGCTGCTGTTCAGGCGAAAGTCGTGGAAATGACAGACCGTTTCCCAATGTATTCGTACCTCTGATATAGCAACTCAAACCTGCTAGTGTTAAAAGCCTCTCATTATTTGATGAGAGGCTTTTTCTTTGCGCTGTCCTTACTGCACCAATGACGATACCCAGGTAAAAGATTCCAGATCCACCGAAGATGGCAGTTCTATTCGCCGGCGGCGGATTTGTTCGGCCTGTGGCGGGCGTTTTACAACGTTTGAACGGGTCCAATTGCGCGAACTCCGCGTTGCCAAAAAATCCGGCAAAAAGGTTTTGTTTGATCGCGATAAACTCGCAAAATCGATTGATACGGCTACGCGCAAGCGGGACGTTGACCCGGATAAACTGGAACAAATGATCTCCGGCATCGTTCGTCAACTGGAAAGTAAGGGCGAGGGTGAAATTCAATCCGATGAAATCGGTAAGCTGGTGATGGAAGGCTTGAAACAGATTGATGAGGTTGCTTACGTGCGCTTCGCATCGGTCTATCAGGATTTTCAGGAAGCAAAAGATTTTGAGGGCTTCCTGAGTAAACTAGGTGAGGATGAAGACTGATGCCTTGGAAACGCATGGTTATGGAACTGGGCATAGGAACTGATATCCGTGGCTCAGATTATACGAAAGCGGCAACGCGGGCTGTGCACAATGCGCTCCGCCAAAACTCACTTGTGGTTGCAGATGCGTTTGGCAAACCGCGCGAAGAGATGCGTGTCGATATTCACATCGG
>CALLHT010000182.1 GCA_938009335.1 uncultured Rhizobiaceae group bacterium | reverse complement strand
ATCAATCCAAATATTCATCGCCCCTTAGCCCGGCGCGTTCCAGATGGATCGGCAGCACTTTTCCATACAGCTGTTTGGTGCGTTCGGGAGAGCCGACCATGCCTTCTTTCTCCACGTAAGAGAAAATAGCCACATAGCGCGGGGTGGCACCTTTCAGCGGCGCCACGCGGTGCAAGGAATAGCGGCCTTTGAAAATCTGCAAGTCGCCCGGCTCAAGCCGTAATTTAGTGACGCGGTCCGAGGTTCCATCCAGCACTTCACGCACTGCTTCAAAATTCTCACTGCCTGAGCGAATGTTCGGCGCATATTCGAAATCACCGCCTTCATCAGCGTTTTGAATCGCCAAAGTTACGGTAAAATTATTCGTGTCGAAGTGCCAGGGAAAGCCGTTCCCCTCACCCGCCATGTTGACGATGACATCGGCCAGCGGATCTCCGTAGCGAAAGAACCTGTCTTCCGGTTCGTCCAGCGCCTCTCGCATGAATAAAAAGAATCTCGGCCATTCATAAATCGCACGCAAAGCAGACGTCTCGCAAAAATTATCTGCCGGAATAAACGCGTTTGATCGATCAAAGAACCGACGTTTGGGGTGGGACGGCTCTAACGTCTCGTCATCCTGACTGAAATAGACATTGGTGCGGTTGCGCGAGTCATGTGCATGCGGCGCAGCTTGGTCTGATTCCGCAACCAAGTCAGGAATCGCATCCTCACGCAAGAAGCCCTTCAACACTGCACATCCATCTGCTTTCAATTCGCCGTGGATGGTTTCAATCATGGCCTCATACTTGTCCGAACCCGGCTTATCCACCGGGTAACGTTCGGTATCAATAAAACGGGTAGGATCAATCATGCAGCACCTATCATCTCGCTATTGACGATTGCGCGGCACGACCTCATACCCCGCCTCCTCCGGCTCATCATCCACCATAAGCGCCGGAAAACCGGGAGCCGTTATATCAAGGCCCGTTGCATCCTCTAAACGACGAATGATGTCATCAGAATTTGCCCGCTCGCCATAGCGTTTCTGACCATCTTTCATGATATCGATGATCATAGGCGACACTTCGAGCGGTACGTTATTGTCTTCAGCGAGTTTCTGGAAAAGGCCGATATCTTTCAGCACGAGATCCATCGTAAATTCAATATCGCGGCTGCCGTTTAAGATAACTTGCCCCTCTGTTTCAGCAACAAAAGACGTACCGGAAGAGATCACCATCGCCTCCCAAGTGGTGGCAAGATCAAGGCCCGCAGCCTTCATCGTTACCAGCGCTTCGCACATGGTGATCAGGTTTGCCGTTGCAAGATAGTTTGTCATCACCTTGAGTTTAGAGGCGGTGCCAATCTCGCCCGTATGCAGCACGCGGCGACCAAGCACTGTGAGGAAGGGGAGCATCTTGTCAAACGTCTCACGCTTACAGCCTGCGAAGATCGAGATGTTGCCAGTCGCCGCGCGGTGACATCCACCGGAAACCGGACACTCGATTGCTTCGCCTCCTTTGGCTTCAACGAGTGCTGCCAAACGCATGACTTCAGATTCGTCCGTGGTTGACATTTCCGCCCAAATTTTGCCCGGCCCCATGCCTTCCAGAATGCCTCCCTCACCTTCCATCACCGCAGAACACGCCGCGGGGCTTGGCAGGCAGGTGATCACCAGGTCACACACTGCCATCATTTCACGCGGGCTGTCTGCCCACTTGGCACCCTGATCAATGAATTGTTGCGCGACATCGCGATCAAGATCACGAACCGTCAGGTCCTTACCATTGCGCAGCAGGCTACCGGCGAGCTTGCCGCCCGCATTGCCAAGACCAATAAATCCAACCTTCATGATTCCCTCCAGAGTGTTTTCAAGAGGGTCCAGTATTTTCATGCAGTTAGGAAGCCGTATTTACGACACGCACCGCGACATGGTCGCATATAGTATGGAGTGGGTTACTTGCCCGTAAACTCAATCAGGGTGCGCACAGGAACGCCCATTTCGCGAATGCGTTCACGACCACCCAGTTCTGGCAGGTCCACCACGAAACACGCGGCGACAATATCCGCACCCAGTTCTCGCAAGAGTTTGATGGAGGCTTCTGCCGTGCCACCGGTGGCAATCAGATCATCAACGAAGAGCACGCGATCACCTTTTGAAAACGCATCTTTGTGCACCTCGATTTCATCTGTGCCGTATTCAAGCTCATAGGTAACAGAAACCGTTTCAGCGGGAAGCTTTCCCTTCTTGCGTAAGGGCACAAAGCCGCAAGAAAGTTGATGCGCCATGGCACCACCGAGAATAAACCCGCGCGCTTCTGCTCCCGCCACAAAATTGATCCGCGAACCGCTATAGGGATGCACCAATTCATCTACCGAACGGCGAAACGCGGACGCATCTCCCAAGAGCGTGGTGATATCGCGAAACATGATCCCCTCATGCGGATAATCCGGGATAGCCCGAATGGCATTTTCCAATTGTGCGCGAAGTGAGTGTTCCATCCCCAATGGTCTCCAGAACCGACTTGATCTAACTTCCATCTGATGCCACAAAACGGTGGGGCATAATAGAAAATAATGGGGACGCATCATGCGTAAGTTCACACTCATCGTCGTAAGCCTTCTTTGCTTGAGCGCTTGTTCTTCTACCGCAGATAAACTTGAAAATTCGGCAAATCGCCTGACAACCAGTTGGGCTCTGGACAAACCGTATTCAGAAGTCGCTGCTATTGGGAATCGCCCCATCGATCAGCTAACCGTCGAACGTTTTACGTTCGGGGAAATGATCGGCAGCACCCAATTGGCAGATGGCAGTACAATTTATCGACATATCGCGCCGGGAGCTGAGCGAACCACAGAATCGAATTTTGGAATTGTTGATTCCGGATCAAGAGCCGTTAACCTGCGCTTATCCTACTTCAAAGTTGGTCCCAACGGCATCGTCAACGATTGGGCAACAGGGAGTGTCCCCGGCTCTTTCAGTAAATGCACATGGTATATCGGCGGCATTTTCAGCAAGTGCGAAGATCAGGCAGAGGTAAAGCAAACTCTATCTGCGTATGACACGGTAGTAAGAACGCAAAGCAAACAGCCGATCAGCAGTTGGGGGCCTGTTTTGGCAATTTCGCCAAGTACTGAATCGGCCCAGAGTTCTGCAACATCAGACGGTCAAACAACCATCGGTCTTCAATAACAAAAAACCCCGCTACAAGCGGGGTTTTAAATTCGATTTCAAACGTTGAACCGTCAAGCAGACTTAAGCTGGCGGAACACGCTTTTCTTTGTCAGATACAACAGAACTGAGAAGATCAGCAAGAAGATGATGACCTTAAAACCAAGCGCTTTACGCTCGACAAGGTAAGGCTCAGCCGCCCACATCATGAATGCAGAAACGTCTTTAGACTGCTGCTCGATGGTCGCTTCAGTGCCATCATCATATTCAACATCGTCACCATACAAAGGCTGACCCATTGCGATTGCTTCACCAGCAATAAAGTACGGGTTGTAGTGCGTACCTTCCGGCAATTCTTTGCCTTCAGGAGCATCCTTGTAGCCTGTCAGAAGCGAGTAGATGTAGTCCGGGCCGTTTTCCGCGTAAAGTGTGAACATGTCGAACACGAATGTCGGGAAACCGCGCTCAACCGCACGAGCTTTTGCAAGCAATGAGAAATCTGGCGGAGCAGCACCATTGTTTACAGCAGCAGCTTCAGCCGTGTTTGCGTAAGGACCGGGAATAAGGTCTGAAGGAACCGCCGCACGCTCAAACATCTCACCATCCGCATTCGGACCGTCAGTCACTTCGTACTCAGCTGCAATGGCTTTAACCTGCGCTTCGCTGAAGCCGATTTCCTGAAGGTTGCGGAATGCAATCAGATCGATGGAGTGACAAGAAGCGCAAACTTCCTGATACACTTTAAAGCCCCTTTGAAGCTGACCCAAGTCCCAAACACCGAATGGACCTGCAAAGCTCCACTCGATTTCTTTTGGCTTAATCTTCGGTCCGCCTGCAGCATATGAAGCACCGGTTACAGCAACCATGGCTGCGATGGCGAGGCCGGCGATTTTTGCAATCATCATTTTCATCTTTTTTCTCCGGACCTGCGATTATTCTGCAGGCTGTGCAGCACCGCTGCGGCCTAGTTTGTTTTCGCTCAGAACCGCATCCGCAATGCTTGGAGGCACTTTGGATGGTTTCTCGAACTTGCCCAACCATGGCAGGATGATCAGGAAGTGTGCGAAATAGTACGCTGTGAAGATTTGTGCGTAAGCAACATAGTTGCCGGCAAAATCACCATTGAACAGAAGACCGAGAAGTCCGCTGCCTTCAGCAGGCTTTGCACCCAACCAACCGAGCATCACGCAAACAAATGCAAACACCCAGAAGAACTGCTTGAACAATGGACGGTAGCTACCTGAGCGAACCTTTGATGTGTCAAGCCAAGGAAGCAGAACAAGAATGGCGATTGAGCCAAACATTGCGATAACACCGCCGAGCTTTGAGTCGATCAATACGATATCCGTAAACGGGATACCGATGTTGAACGTGATCGCGCGCAGGATCGCGTAGAACGGCAAGAAGTACCATTCAGGAACGATGTGTGCAGGCGTCTTCAGCGGATCAGCCTTGATATAGTTATCAGGGTGACCGAGAAAATCCGGCAGGTAGAACACAAACCATGAGAA
>CALLHT010000181.1 GCA_938009335.1 uncultured Rhizobiaceae group bacterium | reverse complement strand
GCTGCGTCCCTTGAAAAAGACGGGGGGCCGTAATAACCAGGGAAAAATCACTTGTCGCCATCGTGGTGGCGGGCACAAGCGGCGTTACCGCGTCATCGACTGGATCCGTAAAAAAGACGGTGTGCCAGCGAAGGTCGCTGCCGTTCAATATGACCCGAACCGCTCGGCTCGTATTGCCTTGCTCCACTACGTGGACGGCGACAAGCGTTACATGCTGGCTCCGCAAAACATCGAAGTTGGTTCGACAGTTGTCAGTGGCCCTGGTGCGCCGCCGGCCATTGGAAACAGCATGCCGCTGAAAGACATTCCCTTGAGTACCTCGGTGCATTGCATCGAACTGCTCCCCGGGCAGGGTGCCGTCATGTGCCGCAGTGCAGGGGCTCAAGCGACATTGATGGCTCGCGAGGCTGGCTGGGCTCAACTGTCGTTGCCCAGTGGTGAAATTCGCCGCGTGCCTTCGAGTTGCCGAGCAACGATTGGTCGCGTGGGGAACACGGAACACATGGGAGTGCGGCTTGGGAAAGCCGGCCGCAAGCGTTGGTTGGGTCGTCGCCCTCACGTTCGTGGAACGGCCATGAACCCAGTCGATCACCCACACGGTGGTGGTGAAGGTCGTACATCAGGTGGCCGTCATCCGGTTACTCCTTGGGGTAAGCCTACCAAAGGTAAGCGTACACGCGCCAAGGCAAAAGCGTCAGATAAACTGATCATGCGCTCACGTCATCAGCGCAAGAAACGATAGGGAAGACAACACGTGGCTCGTTCAATTTGGAAAGGACCTTTTGTCGATGGCTATCTCTTGAAGAAAGCAGACAAGGTTCGTGAAGGTGGAAGAAGCGAAGTAATCAAGACTTGGAGCAGACGTTCTACGATCCTGCCTCAGTTCGTTGGTCTGACCTTCGGTGTTTATAATGGTCAAAAGCATATCCCGGTTCTGATTACCGAAGATATGGTTGGACACAAACTAGGTGAGTTTTCGCCGTCACGCACATACTACGGTCATGGTGCTGACAAGAAAGCGAAGAGGAAGTAACAATGGGCAAGCAGAAGCGCGAAAGAACGCTAGCGGATAATGAAGCCCGTGCAGTGACACGGACAATCCGCACCAGCGCGCAAAAGCTGAACGATGTCGCGACATTGATCCGTGGCAAGAAGGCAAGCCAGGCTTTGGCCGAACTTGAGTTCTCGCAGCGTCGTATCGCTGGCACCGTTAAGAAGACACTTGAGTCTGCAATTGCAAACGCTGAAAACAACCATGATCTGGATGTGGACAGCCTGATTGTTGCAGAAGCCTATGTCGGTAAATCAATCACGATGAAACGCTTCCGCGTTCGCGGTCGTGGTCGCTCAAGCCGTATTTTGAAACCATTTTCTCACCTTACGATTATTGTTCGTGAAGTCGAAGAGGAGGCCGCGTAATGGGTCAGAAAGTTAATCCAATCGGTCTTCGTTTGGGCATCAACCGCACTTGGGACTCGCGTTGGTTCGCGACTAAGGGCGAATATGGTGGCCTTCTTCATGAAGATATTGCGATCCGTACCTATCTTGAGAAAGAGCTTTCAGCAGCATCTATCTCAAAGATCGTTATCGAGCGTCCGCATAAGAAGTGCCGTGTGACCATTCACTCAGCACGTCCGGGCATCATCATCGGTAAGAAGGGTGCTGACATCGAGAAGCTTCGTCGCAAGCTTGGCGAAATGACAGACTCTGAAGTGCACATCAACATCAATGAAGTGCGCAAACCAGAGATCGACGCAACAATTGTTGCTCAGGGCATTGCCCAGCAGCTTGAGCGTCGCGTTGCCTTCCGTCGTGCAATGAAACGTGCAGTTCAGTCTGCGATGCGTCTTGGTGCTCTTGGTATTCGGATCAACTGCTCAGGTCGTCTGGGTGGTGCAGAAATTGCACGTATGGAATGGTACCGCGAAGGTCGTGTGCCGCTACATACACTACGTGCAGACATTGATTACGGCGTTGCATCAGCTTCAACAGCTTATGGCATCTGCGGTATCAAGGTTTGGATCTTTAAAGGCGAAATCTTTGAGCATGACCCATATGCATCAGAGCGTCGCGGTAATGAAGCACAAGAGCAAGGTGGCGGACAAAACCGTCGTCCACGTTCTTAAGCAGAATAGATAAACGGGATTAAAAACAATGTTGCAGCCTAAGCGCACAAAATTCCGCAAGCAGCACAAGGGCCGTATCCATGGCAATGCCAAGGGCGGAACTCAGCTAACATTTGGTGCATACGGCATCAAAGCTTTGGAGCCAGAACGTATTACAGCTCGCCAGATTGAGGCAGCTCGTCGTGCGATCACTCGTCACATGAAGCGTGCTGGTCGTGTTTGGATCCGCATCTTCCCGGATGTACCTGTATCCTCAAAGCCTACCGAAGTTCGGATGGGTAAGGGTAAAGGTTCTCCAGACTATTGGGCTTGCCGTGTTAAACCGGGCCGGGTCATGTTTGAAATTGATGGTGTGTCAGAAGAAATCGCTCGTGAAGCACTTCGTTTGGGTGGCCGCAAGCTGCCAATCAAGACACGCTTTGTTCAGCGTATCGCTGAATAATCGAGAAGGGAACTAGGCGATGAAAGCCAGCGATCTAAGACTTAAAACGGCTGATGAGCTTTCTGATGAGCTCGAAGCCCTGAAGAAAGAGCAGTTTAATCTGCGCTTCCAGGGGGCCACTGGCCAGCTGGAAAACAGTGCACGCATGCGCCAGGTTCGCCGGGACATTGCACGCATTCACACAATTGCTGCTGAGAAGCAGTCTGCAGAAGCCAAGGCGTGAGCCTTAGAAGGAAAGTAGAGACATGCCAAAACGCGTTTTGCAGGGCACTGTTGTAAGCGACAAGAACGACAAGACCGTTGTTGTCAAAGTTGAGCGCCGGTTCATCCATCCGCTCTTCAAGAAGACAGTTCGCCGTTCAAAGAATTACAAGGCCCATGATGAGGCTAATGTGAAAAAAGTCGGAGATCAGGTGTTTATCGAGGAATGCCGTCCGATTTCTAAGGACAAGCGTTGGACCGTTATTGAAGGTCAAGCGTAACTAAATTTGGCAGGCGCCGGCGGAATACTCTGTCCGGTACAAGAAAAAAGAAGGTAGCCAGTCATGATTCAGATGCAAACAAATCTCGATGTTGCCGATAACTCCGGCGCACGTCGTGTTATGTGCATCAAGGTACTGGGCGGTTCCAAGCGGAAATACGCCTCAGTTGGTGACATTATCGTGGTCTCTGTTAAAGAGGCTATCCCACGTGGCCGTGTGAAAAAAGGTCAGGTGATGAAGGCAGTTGTTGTTCGTACAGCAAAAGACGTCAAGCGCGCAGATGGTTCTGTGATCCGCTTCGATGGCAATGCGGCTGTATTGGTGGACAACAAGAGTGAGCCGGTAGGTACTCGTATTTTCGGGCCTGTACCACGCGAACTCCGCGCCAAGCGTCACATGAAGATCATCTCACTGGCACCAGAAGTGCTGTAGGAGCGACGGACATGCAAAAGCTTAAAAAAGGCGACAACGTCATCGTGCTTACTGGCAAGGATAAGGGCCGCAAAGGCGAAATCCTCACCGTTAAGCCAAAAGAAGGCAAGGCGATCGTTCAAGGCATCAATATGGTGAAGCGCCATCAGCGTCAGACACAAACTTCTGAAGCTGGCATCGTAAACCGTGAAGCGCCAATTCAATTGTCAAACCTAGCATTGGTTGACCCGAAAGAGGGTAAGGCCACTCGCGTTGGTTTTAAAATCATGGACGACGGCCGCAAGGTCCGCGTCGCAAAACTGTCCGGAGAAGTGATCGATGGCTGAAGCAAATTATCAACCGCGTCTTCGTCAGCAGTATAATGACGAGATCCGTGGCAAAATGGTCGAGCAATTCGGCTATAAGAACCCAATGGAAGTTCCTAAGATCGATAAAATCGTTCTTAACATGGGTGTTGGTGAAACAACTCAGGACTCCAAGAAAGCTAAAGTCGCTGCTGACGACCTCACATTGATTGCTGGTCAAAAGGCGCAGGTTACTCATGCTCGCAAATCAATCGCGACCTTTAAGGTTCGTGAGGGCATGCCGCTTGGTGCAAAGGTTACCCTTCGTGGCCCGCGCATGTACGACTTTATTGACCGCCTTGTTACAATCGCGCTTCCACGCGTTCGTGACTTCCGTGGCCTTAATCCAAAAAGCTTTGACGGTCGTGGCAACTTCGCCATGGGCATCAAGGAACACATCGTGTTTCCAGAAATCAACTACGACAAGGTAGATCAGATCTGGGGCATGGACATCATTGTTTGTACGACTGCAAAAACGGATGATGAAGCTCGGGCTCTTTTGACCGAATTCAACTTCCCGTTCCCCCAATAATGGTTGCAAGTAACGGCAAACGTGAAACGAAAGGAAATCGACTAAATGGCTAAAGTTAGCGCATTTACGAAAAACAAGCGTCGTGAGAAGCTTGTTGCAAAACATGCAAATAAGCGTGCTGAGCTAAAGGCAATCACAAAGAACCGTTCTTTGCCAATGGAAGAGCGTTTCAAGGCACAACTCAAGCTGAACGAATTGCCGCGTGATGGCTCGAAGATTCGTGTTCGCAACCGTTGTGAGGTCTCAGGCCGTCCACGTGGTTACTACCGCAAATTGAAAATGTCTCGTATCGCGCTTCGCGAACTCGGCAATTACGGTCAGGTTCCTGGCCTCGTTAAGTCAAGCTGGTAAGGGGAGTACAGCATGTCTGGTATTACTGATCCACTCGGCGATATGTTGACTCGCATCAGAAACGGTCTGATGCGCAACAAATCAAAGGTATCAAGCCCTGCTTCAAAGCTTCGCGCAAACGTTTGTGAAGTGCTTAAAAGCGAAGGCTACATTCGCGACTATGCAACTGTCGAATTCGGCAATGGCAAGTCTGAGATCGAAATCGAACTGAAATATTATGAGGGTTCTCCTGTGATCCGTGAAATCTCACGCGTGTCACGTCCGGGTCTTCGTGTATATTCATCAGTCAAGAACATCCCGCACATCGCGAACGGTCTTGGCATCAACATTCTTTCAACACCAAAAGGCGTGATGGCTGACCATCAGGCGCGTGATGAGAATGTCGGTGGCGAAATCCTTTGTCGTGTATTCTAACGGAACTGGGTGAAGAACGATGTCTCGCATAGGTAAAAAACCAGTTGGTATCCCTGATGGGGTTAGCGCAACTGTTGAGGGCCAGACGGTTACTGCCAAAGGTCCTAAGGGAGAGCTTCAGTTTGTTGTAAACAACGAAGTTCTGGTAAAAATGGAAGATGGCGCGATTCAAGTTGATCCGCGCGATGAAACAAAAGACGCACGCTCCAAGTGGGGCATGTCTCGTACAATGGTCGCTAACATCATAACTGGTGTTAAAGACGGTTTTGAGAAGAAACTGGAAATCAACGGCGTTGGTTATCGTGCTGCGATGCAGGGCAATGACGTGCAGCTGTCTCTGGGGTTTTCTCACGAGGTTGTCTACAAGGTGCCTGAAGGTGTAACCGTTGCTTGTCCTAAGCCAACAGAGATTGTTGTGACTGGGATCGATAAGCAAAAGGTTGGTCAGGTTGCTGCAGAAATCCGTGCTTACCGTCCACCAGAGCCATATAAAGGCAAGGGCGTTAAATACGCAGACGAAACAATCTTCCGCAAGGAAGGCAAGAAGAAGTAAGGCCAGGACGTTATGGGAAACAAGCTTACAACAGCTCAGCGTCGTACGAACCGTGTTCGTCGTCAGCTCAAGAAAGTTGCGAATGGCCGTCCACGTCTAAGCGTGTACCGCTCTTCTCAGAATATCTACGCTCAGGTAATCGACGATACCAAGGGCCACACACTCGCTTCTGCTTCTACGCTTGATAAAGATTTCAAGGGTAAGAAGGGTAGTGATGTTGCTGCGGCTGCTGAAATCGGCAAATTGGTTGCAGAGCGTGCGTCAAAAGCAGGCGTTAAAGACGTTGTTTTTGATCGCGGTGGATACATCTACCACGGCCGCGTTAAGGCCCTCGCAGATGCTGCCCGTGAAGGCGGCCTGCAGTTCTAAGTAATCAGTGCTACCGGAAAAGAATAAGGAATTAGGATAATGGCACAGAATGACAACAATCGCGGACGAGGCCGTGATCGCGAAGAGCGCGATAGCGAATTCGTCGATAAGCTCGTTCACATCAACCGCGTTGCCAAGGTTGTAAAAGGTGGCCGTCGTTTTGGTTTTGCTGCGCTCGTCGTAGTAGGAGACCAAAAGGGTCGCGTGGGTTTCGGACACGGTAAGGCTCGTGAGGTTCCTGAAGCAATTCGCAAGGCAACTGAATCAGCCAAGCGCGATATGATTTTCGTACCGCTTCGCTCTGGCCGTACACTACACCACGATGTCAAAGGACGTCACGGTGCAGGTAAAGTGCTTCTTCGTGCAGCGCCTCCAGGTACTGGTATCATCGCCGGTGGTCCAATGCGTGCTGTTTTCGAAACACTCGGCATTCAGGATATCGTTGCGAAGTCGCTTGGTTCTTCAAATGCATACAACATGGTTCGTGCAACATTCGATGCGCTTAAGAACCAGATGCACCCGAAAGACATCGCTGCTCAGCGTGGCATCAAATACTCAGCTCTTCAGGATCGCCGTCGTGACCTGATTGGCAGTGACGACTAAGGGGTAGGATCATGGCTGCTAAAAAGACAATCACTATCCAACAGACCGGTAGCCCGCTTCGCCGCCCTGCGGACCAGCGCGCAACACTAGTCGGTCTTGGTTTGAACAAAATGAATCGTCGTTCGACTCTCGAAGATACACCAGCCGTTCGTGGCATGATCCGCAAGGTCAGCCACATGGTTCGTATCATCGAAGAGAACGCATAAGCGACGCGGAGTTAAAACGATGAAACTCAACGAAATCACAGATAATGCGGGCTCTTCCAAGTCTCGCCGTCGTGTTGGTCGCGGTATTGGCTCAAGCAAGGGCAAAACCGGCGGTCGCGGCGTAAAAGGCCAGAAGTCACGTTCAGGTGTGGCAATCAAGGGCTTTGAAGGCGGTCAAATGCCAATCTATCGTCGCCTTCCAAAGCGCGGCTTCTCGAACGCTATGTTCACGAAAAACTATCAGACCGTTTCTCTTGCTCGTTTGCAAACCGCAATCGATGCTAAGAAACTGGATGCAAAAGCAACGATCACTGCAGAGCTTCTTGTTGAGGCAGGCGTTCTTCGCCGCGCAGGGGACGGCGTTCGCATCCTTTCTGACGGTGAATTGTCAGCGAAACTCACTTGCGAAGTAGCCGGTGCGTCTAAAGCTGCAATTGAGAAAATCGAAAAAGCTGGTGGCAAGGTAACTGTTCTTGCTCCTGCTGAAGCATCTTCTGGTGAAGACGCTTAAAAATTGATCCCAAAATTCGGTTTCGGCCTCGCAATTGACGGCCGAAACCCTTATGTTCCATCGATAGCTGGATCCGGGAGACTATTATGGCATCAGCCGCTGAACAACTTGCCGCTAATTTGAGCTTTTCAACCTTCTCTAAAGCTGATGAGCTTAAGAAGCGTATTTGGTTCACCCTAGGGGCTTTGATTGTATATCGTTTGGGAACGTATATCCCGCTTCCAGGTATTAATTTTGCTGCATATGCGCAGGCTTTTGAAGGTCAGGCACAAGGTGCTGTTGGCCTTCTCAACGTCTTCAATGGTGGAGCAATTGAGCGCCTAGCCATTTTTGCGCTGGGAATCATGCCGTATATCTCGGCCTCCATTATCATGCAGTTGATGACGTCTGTTGTGCCAACGCTTGAGCAACTCAAGAAAGAAGGCGAGCAGGGGCGTAAAGTTATTAACCAATATACGCGCTATGGCACGGTTATTCTCGGCACGTTGCAGGCTTACGGCATTGCGATTGGTCTTGAGGCGAGCCAAGGCATTGTGGAGGATCCAGGCTGGTTCTTTAGGCTTTCAACCGTGTTGACCCTTGTTGGCGGTACCATGTTCCTGATGTGGTTGGGTGAACAGGTTACAGCTCGCGGTATCGGCAATGGTATTTCACTGATCATCTTTGCGGGCATCGTTGCAGCAATGCCATCTGCGATTGCTCAGCTCTTAGAGCAGGGTCGTCAGGGTATTGTTTCTACACCAACCATGATCCTTGTACTTCTGGTAGCAATTGCGCTTGTGTTCCTGATAGTCTTCGTGGAACGCGCGATGCGGAAGCTTTTGATCCAATATCCAAAACGCCAGGTCGGCAACCGTATGATGGAAGGTCAATCTTCACATCTGCCGCTAAAACTGAACACTGCAGGTGTTATTCCGGCAATCTTCGCGTCATCACTGCTTCTATTGCCGTTGACCGCCGCTGGCTTTACAGGATCGCAAAACTCATCCCTACCTGATTGGCTCTTAGCCTTCACCAGTGTGTTGGGTCGTGGTCAACCGCTTTATCTCATCACCTATGGTGCACTGATCGCGTTCTTCGCATTCTTCTACACTGCGATTGTATTCAACCCGAAAGACACAGCTGATAACCTGAAACAGCAGGGTGGTTTTATTCCTGGCAAGCGTCCTGGTGACCAAACTGCTGAATATATCGACTATGTGCTAACACGCATCACGGTTGCGGGCGCTATCTATCTCGTGTTTGTATGTCTCGTGCCTGAAATGTTTATGAGTAACGCAGGTATTTCGGCTTTCCTCGGTGGAACGTCACTACTGATTATGGT
>CALLHT010000180.1 GCA_938009335.1 uncultured Rhizobiaceae group bacterium | reverse complement strand
AATGAAGCAGGTGAACCGGGATATACGATCATTGTAGGTGGCGGTTTGGGACGCACACCGATGGTTGGTAAGACTATCCGTGAGTTTCTGCCTAAGGAGGATTTGCTGCCATATCTGGAAGCGATCCTTCAGGTCTACAACCTTAATGGTCGCCGCGATAACAAATATAAGGCGCGGATAAAGATTTTGGTCCACGAGACCGGAGTCGAAAAACTCACCGCCATGATCGAAGAGGTTTTTGAAAAGCAGAAATCTCTTCATCAGGCACCGCCTGCAGAAATGATAGAAGCGATTGAAGCGCAGTTCATGCCGCCTGAGTTCGACACACGTGCTATTGATGAAGACAAGCTCGGAAAAATCATTGCTGCTGATCCTTTGTTGCGGTCTTTCGTTGAAACCAATACGCATGAACATCGTGAAGAGACGCATACGATTGTTACAATCTCAATGAAGCCGATTGGCGGAACGCCAGGTGACGCGACAGCAGAACAAATGCGTGTCATGGCAAATCTGGCGGAAGCGTATGGTTATGACGAGTTGCGTATCAGCCATGAGCAGAATGTGATCCTTCCGCATGTACGCCGCGATGATCTGCCGGAGATTTTCAAAGTCTTGAAAGATGCTGGCCTTGCCACTGCTAATGTGGGGCTTCTTTCTGACATCATTGCTTGCCCCGGTATGGATTACTGTGCTCTGGCAACTGCTCGTTCCATTCCGGTAGCGCAAGAATTATCAAACGCATTTGAAGACGTGAAACGTCAGAAAGATATTGGTCCGCTCAAGATCAAAATCTCCGGTTGCATCAATGCGTGTGGTCACCATCACGTGGGACACATTGGTATACTAGGCTTAGATAAGGCGGGTGTTGAAAGCTATCAAATCACACTGGGTGGTGATGGTACTGAGACTGCTACCATTGGTGAGCGAATGGGGCCTGGGTTCTCTTATGAGGAGATTGTTCCCGCTATTGAGCGCATTATTGACCGATATCTGGAGCTGCGCGAGGGCGACGAAGAAACGTTTCTCGAAACCTATCGCCGCATAGGTGCTGATCCGTTCAAGGATGCGCTGTATTCAAACGAAACAGAAAACGCGTAAGGGGATAGCTCATGTCAATTCTTGTGCGTGATAGTGGGTTTGCAACAGACACTTGGGAAGCTGAGGGTGGTCTCTTTATTGACCTAGAGAAGTTTGGTCAGGACGTTGCCGAAAAGGTTGCCGAAAACACCTGTGTTGATATTCCAAACGATGTGCAAATCGACAGCCTCAAGGGCCTGTTCCAGAACGTTGCTATGATCCGGATTCCGTTTCCTTCATTTGCTGATGGTCGTGGGTTTAGTCTTGCCAAGCAACTGCGCCAACATGGGTTCGAAGGCCGATTACGCGCAGTCGGCCATGTGATTGCAGACCAATACGGATTTGCACGCACGTGCGGGTTCGATGAAGTGGAAATTGATGATGATCTTGCTGCACGTCAACCGGAAGAGCAATGGTTGGCAAGGTTGCCGCAGGAAGAGTTTTCCTACCAAAATAAATGGTTGAAAGAGCGCGAGGGCCGTAACGCCTAAGGTGTAATTCTACATTTACATGAAATCTTTGAAACCAAATTTACACCGTGATAGGGGTGAATGACCATGAACGACATGAGTGAAGCGAAAAAAGCAATGGAAGCAACTGAACGTCACCCGGATGCGCAGGAAGTTACTGCGGTCAAGCACTATACCGACAGACTATTCTCGTTCCGCGTGACACGTCCTCAATCGCTGCGGTTCCGCTCTGGTGAGTTCGTGATGATTGGCCTAATGGGCGATAATGGTAAGCCACTATTGCGTGCCTATTCAATCGCATCTCCGTCTTGGGATGAAGAGTTGGAGTTTTATTCCATTAAGGTGCCTGATGGTCCGCTAACGTCGAAATTGCAAAACATCAAAGTAGGTGACGACATTATTCTACGTCCAAAGCCTGTAGGTACTTTGGTGCTGGATGCGTTGATCCCTGGCAAACGCCTGTTCATGCTTTCTACCGGTACGGGTTTTGCGCCCTTTGCATCTTTGGTTCGCGATCCTGAAACCTATGAAAAATTTGACGAGGTTGTGGTGACACACACATGTCGCGACGTTGCAGAACTTGACTACAGTAAGCAGTTGGTGGGGTCTCTGGCCGATGATCCGCTGATTGGCGAATTCGTGGAAGGCAAATTGAAATACTATCCGACAACAACGCGTGAAGAGTCGGAAAATATGGGTCGGATTACCGAAAACATCACTTCCGGAAAGGTATTTTCCGATTTGGGAATTGATGATCTTGATCCTGAGACAGACCGTGTCATGCTTTGTGGGTCGATGGCTTTCAATACAGATGTACGGGAAATTCTGGAAGCACGTGGCTTTGAAGAAGGTGCAAACTCCAAGCCCGCCACATTCGTTTTGGAAAAGGCATTTGTCGGCGAATAATTTCGCCGAACAGGATGACATTTCAAGGGAACTTGTGTCATTAGTATAAGTGCCATTCCTCCCATAAAAAGGCACTAAAATGAATACAAATGCGCAAGGGCTTGATACCAGTCCTGACAAAGATATTCCGCTAAAAGAAGACATCCGCTTTCTGGGCAGATTGCTGGGCGACACGGTTCGAGAACAACAGGGCAGCGAGGTGTTTGACCTTGTTGAGACAATCCGAACGAAGTCTATTTCGTTTCTTCGGGATGATGATCAACAGGCAAAAAAAGAACTTGAAAGTTTGCTTGAAGGGCTATCGCCTCAGCATGTGGTTGATGTGGTTCGAGCCTTTGGATATTTTTCCCATCTCGCCAATATGGCGGAAGATCAGCATCACATTCGCCGCTCCCGCCACCATGAATTAAATCAGTCGCCGTTGCGCGACGGTAGCATTGAACTCGCTATTCAGCGCGTTGTGAAAGAGGGGGCGTCCAAAGAAAGCCTCGTCGAATTTTTCAATGATGCAAACTTGCGGGCTGTTCTCACGGCACATCCAACAGAAGTTCGCCGTCAGTCGACCATGGCTCGCGAAATCGCGATGGCCGAACTTCTTTCCAAGCGCGATCGGGGCGAATGGACCGAAGAAGAACTGCAGGATATTGATGATAAACTCAAACGCGCTGTCTTGATCCTTTGGCAGACGAATGTCTTGCGTCAAACCAAGCTTAATGTTCTGGACGAAGTCTCAAATGGTATGGCGTATTATGATCATACCTTTTTCAAGGAGTTGCCTAAGCTTTATAATCAGATGGAAAGCCTCTTGGCAGACCTTGATGAGGGAGAAGAGCCCACCATCAAATCATTCTTCAAGATTGGCGCGTGGATCGGCGGGGACCGTGATGGCAACCCGTTTGTGAATGCAGATGTCATGGAATCCACGATCCAGCGCCAAAGTGCAAAAGCGTTGGAGTTCTATCTTGATCAACTGCATAAACTGGGTGGCGAACTTTCGCTCTCCATTCGCATCATCACAGTCTCGGATGAGTTGCAGAAACTCGCCGATAACTCTGGTGATACGTCGCCGCATCGTGACACAGAACCCTATCGTCGTGCGATTTCCGGCATGTATGCGCGCTTAGCTGCTACTTTGAAGAAAATTGACAAAACGAAGTCGGCTCGCCGGCCTGTTTCAAAGGCAAAGCCTTATAAAAATTCGGCTGAATTGATTGCGGATTTGGATACGATTCGCGACTCGCTTTTGGAGAACGGGTCAGAGTTTTTGACGCGTGGCAGACTGCGCCATTTACGCCGCGCGGTCGATTGCTTCGGCTTCTATCTTGCTAGCCTCGATATGCGCCAGAATTCTGATGTGCATGAGCGCTTGGTTCACGAACTATATGAAGCGGCAGAACCGGGAACCAATTACGCGTCTCTCGATGAGGAAAAGCGGATTGAATTGCTTTCAAAAGAGCTTTCCGTCGGACGGCCACTTTTGCGTCAGGATGTTACTTATTCGGAAGAGGGAGAGAAGGAACTCGGCATTTTCCGAATGGCTGCGAAGATCAAGGCACG
>CALLHT010000179.1 GCA_938009335.1 uncultured Rhizobiaceae group bacterium | reverse complement strand
ACGCTGGAACGTGTGGCAGTGTCTGCAGGTATCTCGTACAACGAGAAAGATGTTGTGACCTGGGACCTCAAAGGCGAAGCGCGGTTTGAAGATTCAAACCAGCCTGGCCTTGATCGTGACACCTATCTCGTCTCCGGTGGTCTTGTTTACAAGCAGAACGACGATTGGCGTTTGCTTGTCAGCGCTGATGTTGCAATCTCTGACAGCAATCAGGCTGCATTCCTGGATGGCGATTACGTGGAGGCCAGCATTGGCTACGCTTACCGTCCGGTTGACAATGACCGCTTCAACGCCTTGTTCAAGTATAACTTCCTGTATGATCTGCCGGGTCCGGATCAGGTGACATCGCAAGGAACGACTTTGGGGCCGGCGCAACGCAGCCACATTCTGTCTGCAGACTTTATCTATGATCTGAATGAGCAATGGACGGTTGGTGCGAAATACGGCTTCCGGATTGGTGAAGTCTCAGCAGATCGTTCAGCCACCAACTTTGTGGATTCTTCTGCCCATCTTGGTGTGCTGCGCTTTGACTGGCATGTGGTCAACAACTGGGATCTGGTTGCAGAAGCACGCATTCTGCATACACCTGAGATCGATTCCACAGACTTTGGCGCATTGGCTGCAGTTTATCGTCATGTCGGCGATAACTTCAAAGTCGGCATCGGCTATAACTTCGGTGAGTTCTCAGACAATGTCGCAGACCTCACCCATGATGATGCAGGCGTCTTCCTAAACGTTGTCGGCAAGTTCTAAAGACTAAAACACATCAACGAAAAGCCGCTGAATGCTATTATGCAATCAGCGGCTTTTTCTTTTCATCGAATTTTTGAGGATACGGCTTAGTTAGATACCCAGACATCCAACACGTATCGGTCTTCTGCAATCATCTGCTCAAGCCATGCATTGCCAGCTTCGACACCTACATCTTTTTCCTCGGAATAGATCGTTGAAAGAGCGCGTCTGACATCGGGTTCCATTCGGCTACCGTCTCCACAAACATAGATATGAGCGCCAGCTTCGATCATTTGCCAAATCTGATCGCGGTTCTCACGGATCAAGTCTTGTACATAGACTTTCTTTTTCTCTTGTCTGGAAAAAGCTACATGCAGTTCTGTGATACCCGATGCTTCGAAGTGTTCAAGTTCGCTTTTGTACAGGAAATCTTGATCGGGATGGCGGCATCCAAAATAAAGCGCTGCAGGGCCTAGTGCTTTGCCGGCTTCTTTGAGCTTCGCTCGTTCCTGTAAAAATCCACGAAATGGCGCTATGCCCGTGCCGGGTCCGATCATGATAATTGGGGTTTCAAGATTCTCAGGGGGTCTGAAGCCGGCTTTTGTTGGGCGAATGCTTGCAAAAACATTTGATCCGTTTTGCTGTGTGGCAAGGAAGTTGGAACAAACACCCTTGAACTGTCCATTTCCGGAGATTGCGGGTTCGTTCACAACGCCGACCGTAATGGTACAATGCTGATTTCGCTCTAAATGCGAAGATGAGATCGAATAATAGCGTTGCGCCATCATAGGCATCAGCTCGATAAATACCCCAAAGGGAAGCTCACATGCCGGAAATTGCTCAAGCAATTCGAGCACGGTAACCCGCTTTAGAAATACCTTCTCACGATAGTCGTCCCCTGCGAGAGTTTCCAAACTAGGTTTTGACTTCGGACATTCCGTGAACCGGGCAAGTGTCTCAACATCTTTTCGACTGGCTGGCCCTTGTAACTCGAGTAACTCGGTTAGCAAATAACGAATTGAAAGCGGAGTATCTATTGGCAATTGAATGTTGTCCGGCGAGGAAGCGGAAAGCTGTATGCGTGTTTTACTTCCTAAGTCAAAACGAGCCTCGACGCGTCGCACTAACTCATAATCGTTCTTTGGAACAATGCATAGATGATCGCCGGTGCGGTAATCCATACCGTCAGCAAGCTCAATTTCAATGTGACGTGTAGAGCGCTCGGATGTTTCTGCATTCTGCAGTTCGCGGTTTTGAACTATGGTCACCGGGCTTGAGCCGGATTGGCTTATCAGAGGATTATCTTCTTTATCGGCAAGAAATTCTACCTCAAACAGTGGTTCATCTGTAACGCGCTCAGATAAATTGATATCTAAGTCTAGATGCTCTGCAACATTCTGCCAAAGATCGGAGGACCATTGATGGAACTGATCTTCGATATCGTCGCGGGCGTCGCCCTCGGAGCGGTCTCGAATGTTTTTTGCACCGAGGCGGGTCATGTGCTCATCGATCAGGCGCGGAGTGGCTTGGAAGGTTGACGCCCAGTCGCTGTGCCCGCATCCGTAAACTGCGAAGTTGACGCCGTCCAATGAGCCGTTTTCCGCGCTTTCAAGCCATTTCACAAACTCGGTTGCGTTGTCAGGCGGAGCACCGTTATACGAGGCACTTGTAATAATAACTGCGCCTTCTGTAGGAAGTTTTTCCGCATATTCATCAAGCGTCGCCAGTGTAGTTTCAAAGCCCGAATTGTCCGCGTCACGAGCAAGTTCTCTTGCAAATTCCTCGGTAGTACCAAGGTTGGATCCATACAGGATCAATGCAGGAGTGCCATGACTTGGGCGTTTTGCTGTTTCTGACAGGCTGCTCGGTTTGTCCTCAGTTATTGCTCCGCCCGCTACAAGCTTACTGCGCTTGATTTCCGGTCGAAGCTTCACCTTCATCATGAAGCCATCAGGCTTGATGGACATGGATTCTTTGATCTTTAACTCGTAATTGGTGTGATCAATTAGCTGAAAACGCTGCAAGATCATTCCCATAACGAGAACGGCTTCTTGCATGGCAAACTGCCTGCCGATACAGGCGCGCTGGCCATTGCCGAATGGTTTATATGCATTGATAGGACGTGAGGCGATTGCATCACGCGAGAAGTGTTCCGGGTCAAAATTATCAGCATTCTCGCCCCATACGGATTTATCCCGATGCAGCATCAAGGAAAGAATGGTCGTAAACGTTTTTTCTTTCAGTTTGTATTTGCCGCCGATCACCTCATCTTTGTAAGGGTAAACACTTAGCGCTGGGGCTGTGGGCCAGAGGCGTAGAGACTCGCTGAGAATCTGAGAAATATACGTAAGTTGATTGACTTCCTTTAGCGTCGGTTCAACTGAAATGTCACGACCCAACACACGGTCGACTTCTTCATAGGCTTTTTCAAGAACTTTCGGATGATTGAGCAAAAAGTAGAGAGTGAATGACATCAAGCCCGAGGTTGTTTCGTGGCCCGCAATTAGGAACGTATTTATCTGGTATCGGATGTTTTCATCGGAGAGGCTTTCGCCGGTTACTTTGTCGACGCCTGCCAACATATAGTTTAGCAGGTCGTTTTCGGCCTTGTCGCCGCCACCCTTTCTACGTTCGCGAATGATATCATCAACCAGATTATTCATATATTCGACATCGGTTTTCATCCGGTCTAAGCGGTTCTTCAGAAACTGACTTTCGAACGGCAATCCGCGCTGCATCATACAGGTCTCAAGCGTATGAGTGAGCGCATCAATGAACGGGTGATAGTCCTGCCGATAGAACGAATTGAAACGGTAGTTAAAGCCGCAAATCCCAATCGTATCGAGTGCAACGGCTGTCATATCATGAACTACGTCGATTTCGTCGTCATCGTTCATGCGTTCCCACTTGAGAACAAGCTGATTGGCAACATCCAGCATCATCGGCATGTAATTGTTCATCGCCTGACGGCTGAATGTTGGAAGCAAAATGTTATGGGCTTTTGACCAATTAGGTTCCTGGGTATCCCCAGTAAACAGGCCATCGCCGCCAATTGCACGCACGCGTCTCAAGGCGCCGCGGACAGCTTTATCGAACCGACTTTCGTCACAAAGTTCATCAACGAGGTCGGCACCTGATACAATCACCATCGGTTTGCCCATCATGTCCATTCGGAAAATAGGGCCGAGCTCTCGGGTGAGGTCCATCAGGCTTTGAAGCGGCTTATCTTTGTCTACGGATAGCATGTTGCCAAGAAAAGGCGTTTTCTCTGGCATTGGGATTCGTTCTAGGGACGATGTTTGATCCATTCTCTGCGTTCCGCTCCGATCTGCACTTTCACTCTAATGAACAGTGCAGCGGAAAAGGCAACGAATGTCAAACGCACAGATGATAATTTTAGCGTCCGGCCAATTACTTTTTGTGCAGGGCTTCAAGCGTGCTTTGCATCTCAGCCATTTGCTGTTTCAGCAAATCGAGCTCTTGCTGCATTGCAGTATCTTCGTCGCTTTCTTTGCTCTCATGGATGGTTGACTGAGTTTCAATTTCTGCGTCCCTAGTTTTAGAACCTTTCGGCAACCACGCAGAGACAACCGAGTTTACGATATCGGTTTGGGCATCTCGCCAAGCTTCCAAACTGTTCATTGCTTTTTTAGGATCAAGCGGGTTTGCCATTTGCTCAAGCAAAGTACCGGAGATTTTTCTTCGGTGATCTTTCAACCGGTCAAACGACTCCGATAGGAATTTCGGCATAAGGTCTTTGGCTTCAGATGAATAATGTCGAACGATCTCTGTCAGTACATTTGTCGGCAGGCCGCTTCCATCTTCAGCTTCTTGGTCCGCGATGATCTGCAGCAAAATCTGCCCTGTTATGTCCTGACCTGATTTTTTATCTGTGACTTTGATATCATGACCAGCGCGGATATATTTGGCAAGTTCATCAACGGTTACATATTCACCCGCGCCGGTGTTGTACAATCTGCGACTGGAATATCGACTGATATTCAACGTTTTTCGGTCTTGATCTTTTGTCATGTGTTCAAGCGCGCTTTTGTCACCGTCAAGCATCAAGAAACTCTTCGATCATTCTGGCACTGTCTTTGGGACGTGTGACTAAAAACAGGTGCCCATTATCGATGAGTTCCAATTTAGCATCTGGGATCATTGTTGCGAGAAAGTTTGCATTTGCAACCGGGATCAAAGGGTCGTCTGTGCCGGACATAACCAGCGTGGGTTGCTTTATCGACCATAACCAATGGGCACTCGTCCAGCCAACCATTGCCAACAATTGAAGGACATAGCCCGCATTGGAAGCCGGTCGCATTCCGTCTGCGTGAATATTGATCAGCGTTTCATCGTTTCGAAAATCGCCGCCATAAATTTCAGCAGCTATCGAACGCATATAGCCCTTATCTGTGTAGCGCTTTATGTTCGTCATTTTTGATAAAACGCTTGGATTTCCCGGTATCATCACCCAACCAGCAGAGGTTGCCGCCAAGATTAGCTTGCGGCACATTTTCGGATATTGGTGTGCAAATTGTTGAGCCAGTCCACCGCCCCATGAGACGCCTGAAACATCCACTTGTTCATAGCCTAGGATATAGCAGAGATTTTTAGCCATCCGAGCGAGTACTGAAGGGCGGTATGGCAGCGCAGGCATTGGCGAGCCGCCTACGCCTGGAATATCAAAAATAACTGCGCCACGACCTTTAAGTTCTTCCAGAAATGGAAAAGCGAGTTCAAGATTTGCGCCGATGCCATTGAACATCAGCAGTGGTGGAGTATCGTCTGGTCCGGTCTTGATCGCCACTTTTAGCAATTGTCCAGATACATCAATCATCCGAATTTCGATATCGCTTTCAATATCGCAATTCATGATATCTTCTGCTGTATTGTTCATCTCTGCCCCATCACCCTTAAGTTTTTTGCACTCGAGTATTAAGCCTCGAAGACATATGTTCCCGGAGCTGGCCCCAGTACCGGGTGTTTCTTACTGCCTGCTTCTTTTGGCGCACTGACTTCTGAACCCGATTTTTTCTTCAAAAAATCCGCCCAATCAAGCCACCATGTGCCCTCATGTTTTTGGGCAGTTTCTGACCAAGCATCACCGTCATCCGCCTTCGCAGGCGCTTTCATGTACCATGACTTTGGATTGCCAGGAGGATTAAGCAGACTTTGAAGATGGCCAGAGTTCGACAATATGAACGTCGTCTTTGGTCCAAACAGGCGGGCTGTTTGATAAACAGCATGCCAAGGCGTGATATGGTCTGTTGTCCCTGCAATCACATAAGTTTCATGTTTAACCTTTGTCATATCAATCGGATGGCCGCCGATGGATAAGACACCCGGATTCATAAACGGATTTGTGAAAATCATGTCCAGGAAGTCAGAATGCAGCCCGGCTGGAAGACGTGTTGTATCGGCGTTCCAGTACAAGACATCAAATGCAGGTGGCGCATTTCCAAGAAGATAGTTGTTGATCCAATAATTCCAGATCAAATCGTTCGGACGCATCCACGCAAACATCTTTGCCATTTCCTGACCGTCCAATACCCCGCGAGTTTTCGAGAGCTGCTTTGCAGCCATCACGGTTTCCGGTGTCACGAGTGCCGCCATATCATTGTCTGATTTTTGCATCGTATCTAAAACGCAAACAGCCAGAATTGCTGCATTGATCTTTTTGCTTTTGTCCTGATCTGCTAGCCAGCCCAAGTAAGCAGAAAGCGTTATACCGCCTGAGCAGGATCCCATTATGTTAACCGAGTCAGCGCCCGTGATCTCCAAAGTTGCATCACATGCTTCATCCAGAGCCTCAATATAGGTTTGGAAATCCCAATCCTTATGCTCGGCAGTCGGATTACGCCAGCTCACGCAATAGGGCTGAATACCGTTCGCCAGCAGAAATTCAATCATGCTTTTGCCCGGCGAGAGATCGACGGAATAATATTTGTTGATCTGCGGTGGGACGATCAACAACGGGCGCTTGTAAACTTTATCGGTGTTTGCGGTGTAGTGCACAAGCTCAATGACCTCATTCTGAAACACCACATTGCCGGGGGTTACCGCTATGTTTTTTCCGACCTCAAACTTTGATTCATCAACAGAGGAGGGCAGTCCACCGTTCTTCACCAAATCTGTTACGAGGTTCTTGACCCCATTCACAGCGCTTTTACCGCCGGTTTCATAGAGTGTTTTCATCGCCGCTGGATTGGCAAAGAAGTTATTGGAAGGCGCCATCGCGTCGACAAACAGTGATGTCACAAGGCGAGCACGGGCAGCATCGCGATCTGGCAGGTCAAGTTTTTCAACCGTGCTCATAACCGTATCGCTCCATGCGATATAAGACTGCATCATTGCCTTGCTTATGTTGTTGTTCTTCCAGGCAGTGTCAGCAAATCGTCTGTCCTTTGGGGATGGCTCTACGTCGGAACTATTTGTAACGATTTTGCTAAATTCAGAAGCAAAGGACATCCATTCCTGAGCAAGTACTGCCGGTTGCGCCATCATAGCACGCATCACATTCGTACTTGCGGCAACAAAATCCTGGCTGCGGACACCTACCAGAGGATTGAGCGCTAGTGTGTTCTCCGCGGCGCTTTTTGCAATGTCTTCAGCGTTCTTGTTTTTACTCGCCATCATCAGTTCCTGTTCATGCATATTCCAATTTTGACAGTTTACCCAAAATCCGAATAATCATCGGCATATATGGACTCTTGATACCATTCCTTGCCATGTTAGCGGCTAGATATTGTGTCGTTGCGAGTTTCAACCATCCTACGAGTGATTGCAAACTCTGATATAATTCTGCATAAGCATAACATAATTTACGTTTACGTCAAAGTAATATGCGTTATTGTTTTGTGTAAAATTAACTAGGAGTCGGATCATGAAACAACTCAGCGGTATTGATGCCTCGTTTCTTTATATGGAAACACCTGAAACGCCGATGCATGTGGCCGGGTTCAATATTTACGAGTTGCCTGAAGGGTTCAAAGGTAGCTTTCGTGACCACTTCACTGAATTCTTCAAAAACCGCGTCCACCTCGTTTCGATTTTCAACGTTAAACTGGCAAAAACCGTCTTTGAACTTGATCATCCAGGGTGGGTTGATGCTGGCCCTTTGGATTTCGATCACCACATCAAGTCTGTCAAACTACCAAAAACCGCTTCGTTTGAAAAACTAGAGGAACTGGTTGCTGATCTTCATTCTCAGCCACTTGATCTCAAGAAACCGCTTTGGCAGTTCACTGTCATTGAAGGATTGAAGAAAAATCAAGTCGCGATTTATTCGAAGGTCCATCATGCGCTTGTCGACGGTGGGGCAGGGATGGAAATCACTCAAGCTCTATTTGATCTTGGACCTGTGCCGAGAGAAGTGCCTGCTCCCGAACCTAAGCCAAAGAAACGTGTACCGACAAAACCCGAACGCGCCATTCTTGGAATGCATGACATGGCGACCAATATGGTTCGTCAAAATTTGGCGGTGATGGAGGCTATTCCTCAAGCCTTTGGGCAATTGGCGAACCTTGCGTCAACGGCTGCGACTGGCAAACTCGGTCTACCTCAATTTATGGCACCGAAGACGCCGTTTAATGGCTCGATTGGTCAAAAGCGTTCTTATTGCGCGCGGACCATTTCATTGATGGATGTTAAGGCAATCGGAAAGGCGACAGGCACCAAAGTAAATGACGTCGTGATGGCCATCTGCAGCGGTGCGCTTCGAAATTATTTGAACGGGAAACATCAATTGCCTGATGCTTCGTTGACCGCATTTGTTCCGATTTCAACTCGAAATTCCGGCAATTCTTCCAGTAACAATCAGGTCTTTGGAATGAATTGCCCGCTGGCGACCAACTATTCCGATCCGCTCAAGCGTCTGGAGAAAATTCATCAGCAAACCGGAACGTCAAAGACCATAGCGGGCAGCGTTCAGGATATTTCACCAAAGGACTTCACGCTGATTGGCGCGCCAACGTTGCTCCCCACCATGATGAGCATGTACGGCAAATCCGGTCTGGCAAACCTTTTACCGAACGCTGTAAACGTTACAATTTCTAATACTGCCGGACCGCCATTCCCGATGTTTTGTGCCGGCGCTAAGCTTGTGTCGCTTTATCCGGTCTCGATTCCAATCCATGGCATTGGTCTAAATCTCACCGTACAAAGTTATCTTGATCGGTTGGACTTTGGCCTGACAGCGGATCATGCTTCGGTGCCGGATATTGGTCATTTGGGGGATCTGTTGGTTCAGTCATTTGAGGAACTAAAGGCTGCAGTATTGCCAAAAGCGAATGACAATGATGGCGATGGCAAATAATCCGCAAAAAAGTTGGACGTCTAACTTATTGTAAAGTAACGGGTATTGACCAAAGCGGCATCTTTGCCGCTTACGTTCCCGTCAAAGTTTTTGATTCTTAGGATTTTCCGCTTATATTTAGAAGTGGAGGAGGAATCAGCGTTGCATGAGTAACGTTGGGTTCTCAGGGGTTACACCCCGCTTGGAGGTTGAAAATGGCTGAAACTGCTACTGCAGCGCCGGGGCGCGGCCTGTTACTTATGGAACTTCGCGCAATTCCTGAATTGGTTGGATTTGCTGCTGCATTACCATCATTGGCTTTGTTATCGCCAAAAGGCGATAAGCAGCCAGTTTTGGTCCTGCCAGGTTTTGTTACAACAGATAACTCTACGATCGCGCTACGCGCATTCCTAAACTTGGTTGGCTATCCAACTTACGGCTGGGACATGGGCCGCAACTTCGGACCATTGCCGGGTGTTGAAGAAGGTTTGATTGGCCGCGTAGAAGAGCTCTACGAGAAATATGGTCGTAAGGTCAGCATTGTGGGTTGGAGCCTAGGCGGGATTTATGCGCGTCAGCTTGCCAAAATGATGCCAGACAAAGTACGTCAGGTGATAACACTGGGAAGCCCATTTACGGGTGATCCGCGTCACACCAATGCTTGGAAACTTTACCAAATGGCCAGCGGTCACAAGGTCGACGACCGGGATCGTCATATGGGCGGTGAGATCGCCAAGACGCCCGATGTGCCCACGACAGCTATTTACAGTAAAACTGATGGCATTTGCGCTTGGCAAAACTGTGTTGAAGAAGAAACAACGCAAACAGAAAACATTGAGGTGACAGG
>CALLHT010000178.1 GCA_938009335.1 uncultured Rhizobiaceae group bacterium | reverse complement strand
TTCAAACGCGATTGGTTTGGTATCAGACGTCAATTTTGAAGGTACTCGGTACATAAACCCACTCAATACAAAGGTAATTAGCGATGGATGATCCCGTATCAGGGTTAAAAAAAGGTGACCAAACGGAAGAAAATCCGATTGAGTTGTTTGACGATTGGTTAAGTCAGGCTGAAAAGTCCGAAGTGAATGACCCGTCTGCGATGTCTTTGGCGAGTGTGGATTCCGATGGTATGCCTAACGTCCGTATGGTGTTAATGCGGCGATATGATGAACGCGGTTTTTGCTTTTTTACCAACTTTGAAAGCCAAAAGGGTGAAGAACTCCTCGCAAATCCTAAAGCATCGGGAATGTTTCACTGGAAATCCCTGCGCAAACAGGTTCGCATCCGCGGCGAGGTTGAGGTTGTTTCTGATGAAGAAGCAGATGAGTATTTCTTTTCCCGTCCGCGAGGCTCCCAGATTGCCTCAACGGCTTCGCAACAATCCCGTCCGCTTGGCTGCCGTGATCAGATGCTGGAGGAAGTGGCAGAACTTTCTGCAAAATTTGGAACGGGCGATATACCAAGGCCCGAACATTGGTCTGGCTTTCGCATCAAACCGCTATCCATTGAGTTCTGGAGTGACGGCAAATTCCGTCTGCATGACCGGATCAGGTTTGATCGGGATAGTGTGGAGGATGCTTGGGAGACGGTAAGGTTGTATCCTTAGTTTCGTTAACGATAATTAGCCTAAGTTTTTGAATTCATTGAATCCTGCCCCCACATCATAAGCAGGAGGTATCAATGAAAAACAACATTAGTTGGAAAATTGGAGAAGAATTCAAAAATGAGCTGGCGGAAATTGCACATTTTGAAACATCAGGCGTAATATATGAAGATATTCAGTCGGCTGCGCGTCGTCTGAATGCGGCCCGGGCGCAATCACATGCTCTTCAGGTGCATTTGGTTTGCAGCGAAATGTTTACAGCGTTTACCACTTATGGGCGTAATATATACATTTCTCGAAAATTGGCTCAGCTATGCCGAAATAAAGATATGTTAGCGATGATCATCGCTCATGAAATGGCGCATCATGATCTTGGCCATATTCCACAAATTGAAAGTCAGAAAGGCAATTCTAAGATTGCGACATTGCAATTGGTAGGTCGATCATTCCTTAGAAAAATCGAATGGTTTTTCTTTGGCCCCGATAGAGAAATGGAGGCAGATGCATATGCGCTTGAGCTATGCATTCAGGCAGGTTTTGTTGGCTACAAATGTTTAGACGCATTTGATATTCTAAAAAAACACGCATTGGACATGGGCGCAATAGAAGCTGTGTATGGAGCCGATGTGACCCTAAAAGCTGGGATTGAGAAAATTAGTTGGCAAGACCGAATCTTAGCATGGTTATCACCAAGGATCAGCGGCTATTATTCGGTAGAAACACGTTTAAAAAACCTGCGTCGCCGCATTAAACCCCAGTACCACCCACAGTCACTGCATCCATCCGTAGAGTAGGTTGGCCCACGCCAACAGGTACGCCTTGGCCCTGTTTACCACACATGCCGATGCCGGTATCGAGCTCCAGATCCTTCCCAACCATGGAAATGCGTTGCATGGCTTCCGGGCCATTGCCGATAAGGTTCGCGCCTTTGAGCGGTTGACCGACCTTACCATCTTTAATTTCGTAAGCTTCGGTGCAATCAAAGACGAACTTGCCAGACGTAATGTCTACCTGCCCGCCACCGAAAGAAACGGCGTAAATGCCATCTTTGACAGACTTCAGAATCTCTTGCGGATCGTGCTCACCGGCTGTCATGTAGGTGTTTGTCATGCGTGGCATCGGCTGATGAGCGTAAGATTGACGACGGCCATTGCCGGTTGATTCAACGCCCATGAGCCGCGCGTTCTGCCTGTCCTGCATATAGCCGACCAGAATACCGTCTTCGATCAACGTGGTGTCATTCGTTGGCGTGCCTTCATCATCCACTGAAAGAGATCCGCGGCGGCCATCAATCGTGCCATTGTCAACAACCGTCACGCCTTTGGAGGCAACTTGTTTGCCCATCAGTTCAGAAAAGGCTGAGGTTTTCTTGCGGTTAAAGTCACCTTCAAGCCCATGGCCTACTGCTTCGTGCAACATTACGCCCGGCCATCCAGCACCCAGAACCACATCAAAGGTTCCGGCAGGCGCAGGCTTTGCTTCCAAGTTTACCAATGCCATGCGAAGCGCTTCATCAACGCCATGTTGCCATTTGTCGGTTGTGATGAACTCACCGAAGCCAGCGCGACCACCAAAGCCGTAAGAACCGCTTTCCTGACGATCACCTTCTCCGGCCACGATATTAATGCCGATACGCACCAATGGGCGCACATCACGCACAAAATGGCCGTCTGCCCGAAGAATTTCGACTACTTGCCAGCTGCCAGCTAGAGAAACACTAACTTGGCGAACGCGTTCGTCAAGATTGCGTGCATGTGCGTCTATCGTTTCGAGCAGTTTGACTTTTTCTTCAAAGCTTGGTGCCCCGATAGGACTTTCTGCTGAGTACAATTTCCTGTTTGTTCCACGCGGTGCATCCGCATAAGTGCCGCCGGAAGCAGATTGAACGGCTCGTACAGCATCGGCCGCGCGTTTAAGGCCGGCTTCTGACATATCGCCTGAATGAGAGTAGGCAGAGACTTCACCCGCCACAGCACGCAAGCCAAAACCTTGCCGCGTATCAAAGGTTCCGGTTTTCAGTTTTCCATTGTCGAAAACGAGCGCTTCCGTTTCTGCGTACTCCATAAAGAGTTCGCCATCATCAGCCTTGCCGATTGAATCGCTCAAGACGCTCTCGATTTCAGCGCGTTCGATGTCAAACTGGTCAATCAGGGAATCCATGAAAATCTCCGGGAAACGGGTGCAGGTATTTATCGTTTCCCATTACATAGTGAAAAACGCTCAGATTCCCAATACGAGAATGAGATGGATTTAAGGAATCTTCGAATAGCCGTCGGAAAAGCCGCTTAGATCGACAGGAATCCCAATACCTTCCTCGGGTGTCTGGAACACGATAAAGGTAGCAGTGCCACCTTTTTTTAGCGTCTCCAGCAATTCACCTTGCAGGATAACCTCGGCATAGCATCCGTCTTGGAAACAGCGCACAAAGTAGGCGCGGCCAATGTCTTTGCCATCCACGTTGAGGCCTAAGCCGTTTGGCAGCAAAACACCAAGAGGTGCCAAAACGCGCATGATCTCTGATTCTTTATCTGCTGTTCTTAAAACCACAACGGAAAGGCCGACTTCTGAGCGGTCTTGCGCAACCACATTCTGCATCAATGCACATTGTTCAGATGAGGCACCAGGCGGCGTGTCGCACACCATAGACCATGCACCATGTGAAGATTTCACGGTTCCTTGTGCGCCTGCAGTCGCCACAGAGGCGAGAAAACATGCGCCAGCGCCAAAAATCATTGATACAGTTTGTCTAATACTCACCATAAACCTATTTCCGAATCGGTTGCTTTGTTGTTCTCCAACCAAGAGGAAAACCATTTATACAGGGTTAATTTTCTGTAAAGTGATGAAGTTCGTCTCCACAGTCAGCACAATATATTGTTAAGTCGACAGACTATGGTATTTTTGGGGAAACAAGATACAAAACTTCGTGTCCGGCAGATTTGTAGTGGGCTTGGTCGCTTCGTTTTTGGCGTTGGAGATGGAAAAGTGTGATTTTTCCCAATTCGTGCAAATTTGCCGCACAGAATAATTGTCCATGCCGATTGCACCATGCGCTACGATATGGTTTTACACCTAGTGAAAAGCAGGTGTGTTTTCGACGGGACATTTGCGCGAGTTTTTGTGGCCCACAATCTTGAAATATATGTGGTCCAAACGTTTGATACGGGAGAATTTGAATGAAGGCGCTCACTTCAATCATTTCCGGCCTTTCGCTGGCAATGGGGATGACCGCAACCGCTTTGGCTGCTCAGCCTAGCGAATGGGGTCTGTGGCACCAGGAAGCTGGTTCAGATATGATGGCTCAAATCGAGTGGTTTGATGCCTACACTTTCTGGTTCATCACACCGATCACCATTTTCGTCATGTTATTGCTGTTGTGGGTGATGGTTCGCTTCAATGCGAAAGCAAACCCAACGCCTTCCAAGACAACTCATAACACTATGGTAGAGGTTGTCTGGACCGTTGCACCAATTGTCATTCTAATTGCGATCGCGGTTCCTTCTTTCCAATTGCTGGATGACCAACTTGCGCCGGAAGAAGAGCCTTCTCTTACTATTAAAGCAACTGGCCAGTCTTGGCATTGGGAGTATGAATATCAGGACGAGAGCGAAATCTCTTTTGAATCATTCCTGATTGGCTCAACTGTGAAGCCAGAGCAATCTGCAGAAGCTGCGCAGAAAGAGCGCGAAGATTTGGGCAAAACTGATCTTGCTCAATATCCAAACTTGCTAGCAGTCGATAACGAAGTTGTGGTGCCAGTCGGCGAAATGATCCGGATGTTGGTAACCGC